>VXZF01000745.1 GCA_009845645.1 Gemmatimonadota bacterium
ATCCACGGGTTATCGACAAAGTCGGTGATGATGACGAAACAATGCTCCCGCAAGTGTTCCAACCGCTCGGGCGTGGCCCCGGGAGCGGCGAGTTCGGGTTTGGAGTCGGCAAAAGCTGTGGCGCGGTAGGTCTCCTGTGCCGGAGATTGCTCGGTAGTCATTTTGTACCCTCTCTTTCGGCGGATGGGAAGGTTGGCCCTGTTGTCGGGGTTAAGCTACGTTTGGCCTTATTCGATTGTCAATGAATTTAAACCACTAGCAGTTTTTTCGATAACTTAGATGCATCAAACTGACAAACCGCAAAGGCAGCAGGATGCATAAAATCGCCTCGCTATTCCTCCTAGTGCTATGCAGTGCGCCGCTCCACAGCGACGAAGTTTTGCACCAAGCCGCTGTGGAAACCATGGCCAAAGCGACGCGCTATTTTCGCGGCCAAGTGGCCACCAACGGCGGCTATCTCTGGCTCTACCAAAGCGATTTTACCAGGCGCGAAGGCGAAGGTATTGCATCGCCGACCACCATCTGGGTCCAGCCCCCAGGCACCCCGTCGGTCGGCATGGCTTTTCTCCAAGCCTACGACGCCACCGGCGACACCCTCTTCCTCAACGGCGCGGTCGAGACCGCGCAAGCCCTCGTCTGGGGACAACTAGCTTCGGGCGGTTGGGATTACCGGATCGACTTTGACCCCGAGCAGAGCAAAAAATGGCACTACCGGCGCGATGTCGAACAGGGTGACCGCACGACTGGCGAACGCCGCAACCGCACCACCCTCGACGACGACAATACGCAAAGCGCTCTGCGCCTGCTCATGCAGGTCGATCAGCGTCTCGATTTCGCCGATGAGGATCTACACCGCGCCGTCCTCTACGGACTGGAATCCTTACTCAAGGCCCAATACCCCAACGGCGCTTGGCCCCAGCGCTACAGCAAATGGACTGACCCCAGCCAATTCCCCGTCCAGAAGGCGCGCTATCCAGCGACATGGCCCCGCCAGCATCCCAAACAGCGCTACCTCGCTTATTACACCTTTAACGACAACGCCATCGCCGACGTCATCGAAACCATGATCGAGGCGCACAAAATCTACGGCGACAAGCGCTGGTGCCGTGCAGCCGAACGAGGCGGCGACTTCATCATCCTAGCCCAGATGCCCGATCCGCAGCCAGCTTGGGCACAGCAGTACAATTTGGCGATGGAGCCAGCTTGGGCGCGCAGATTTGAACCGCCCGCCATCACCGGCGGCGAGAGTTTTGGCGTGATGCAAATCCTGTTGGAACTCTATCTCGCATACGGCGAGCCGCGCTTTCTCGAACCTATTCCCCGCGCCTTGGCCTGGGCCAAAGCAGCGCAATTGCCCGACGGGCGCATGGCTCGGTTCTACGAATTGCAGACCAACCGGCCGCTCTACTTTACCAAAGAATACGCGCTCACCTACAGCGATGCAGACCTGCCGACGCACTATGCCTTTAAGGTGGGTAATCGCACGGGTCGCATTGAAAGCCTATACCAGCGCATCCTCGCAGAAGGCCGCGAAACAATCCTAGCCGAACGCGCCCAAGTGCGTCCGGTCGCTGCGGAACGGATCCAAGCCATTATCGACGCCCTCGACGCAGAGGGTCGCTGGCTAGAAGAAGGCCGCCTGCGCAACCCCGCAGACCGCCACGCGCCCATCGTCGCCGAGGTCATCTCCTGCCGCACCTTCAACCACAACCTCACTCTCCTATCTCAATACGTAGCCAGCCAGAATCAACCGTGATGCACGCTGGCACTGGCGGTGGCTTTTGTTTGGGTCGTATAGAAAACGTGTGCTTGTAAAAGGGATAGCATCGGGCGTATTTTTATTCTATATATCGCTCACATATCGCTCATATCTTTCAATAGGGGGAGCCGTCATGAAGCGTCTGATCACAGTACTCATTCTAGGGCTAGCCAGCCTCTCGCCCGCCGCGCATCCCGCTGTAGCCCAAACCCCAGAGGTAACGGCCAGCGAGGTAGTGGATGCAGAAACACTGCAAGCCTTTGTAGAAGGTGCAAGGGCATGGTCGGAGACTTTTACCGATCCCAACGATTTCGCGCCATATACTATCGCTATCAGTACCGAGGGTGACTGGAAGCACGGCAACACGTACCTCATTCTCATGTTGCCGAACGGCACGGTGATCTTTCACGCCGATGAACCATCTGTGAACGGCAAGAGCCTGTACGAAGTAGAAGACGCCCGTGGGAATAAGGTTGTGCAGCAACTCCTCGCGGCAGCCGACATGGGCGGAGGCCACGTCGAGTACTACTGGGACGATCCAGAGCAGGAAGGGGACGAAGAGATCGCCAAGATCGCCTACGCCACCAGCTATGTCTCCGGAACAACGGCTACCCCGGTGGTCCTGTTTGGCGGCTATTACCAAGCCCCGCCGCGAGCCGTTGCGGCGACCTTTGATCCGTCGATAATCCACCCCCCCGAGGTCACGGCCGCTGACGTGGTAGATCGAGCAACCCTCAGGGCTTTTGTACACGGGACGCGGGACAGTTATACCAATGCCTTGGAACAGTTCGGGGCCGATGAGCTTCTGCAACATCAGGATATCTTCAGAGTAGAAGGAGGGCCCTGGAAACAGGGTTCCATCTACTTCTTTATGTTCACCACAGAGGGCCATGTAATATTCCACGGTGCCGACCGGGCGCGAGAGCTGAGGGATGCGTCCGATTGGGAGGATATCAACGGAATCAAGGTCACCCAGGAACTCATCAAGCTGGCCAGGGCGGGCGGCGGCTTTCTCGAGTATTACTTCGACGATCCGGCGGTGACAGGAGACGAAGACACCGGCTCGCCCAAGGTAAGTTATGCGGAGCTAATCACGTTCCAGGGTCGGGAATATGTCGTCGGTGCCGGGTTCTATACTGGTGACCCCAACCGTGCCCTGAGGACTGTTACCCGCACGGAAGTAGAAGCAACGGTCTTGGGCGACGCCGTCGAGGGGTTGGCCGTCGAGTTTTCTCGCGCCATCGCCGGCCGCCGGTCCAATTACGCATGGAACGCGTTCACCGATGCTACTGGCCACGTGTCCCTGACTATCTCCAGCACACGTAGGGTGAGTGGCTACTATCGGGCTCGCGCCCGCAACGCTGCTGGCGAAATCGTCGGCCAGTGGTACAGCATTCCCCTCAATCAAGACCGACGCCAAGTTTTGGAATTGACGCTGGGCGGCGGCGTGAGGATCGTACACGTCGAACAACTAGCCGCAGCCAAGGCCGTGGTAGCAACCAGCGGTCTGGCACCTAATGTGCCCAACCCCTTCAACAGCGCCACCCAGATTGCCTACCACTTGTCCAGCCCCGGTCCGGTGCAGTTAGTAATCTACAATGTGCTAGGTCAGCCGGTGCGCATGTTGGTGGATCAGTTCCAAGCCGCCGGCTCCTACCAAGTCCAATGGGATCCCCGCGACCAGCGAGGCGTCTCCCTGTCGTCGGGGGTCTATATCACCCGCCTGAGCTATCCCGGCGGAGTGCAGACACAGCGGCTGCTCTATCTCAAGTAGCCAAACGGTTCAGGTAGGAAGCGTTAGCCTAAGAAGCTGTCTGGAGATCCCTAATAGGCCTTGAGCATGAGGCCTACGGGATTTTCAGACAGCTTCTTTGTTTGTTGCAAATGCAAGACGACAGAAGGAGCATGTCTGATAGATTTATTCTAAGATTGGGCGTATCTTATTCTGAATATCAATTATATTTCCAATAGAGAGGAAACCATTATGAAGCGTCTGATCGCAATACTCACGCTGGGGCTAGCCAGCCTCTCGCCCGCCGCGGCCCAAGACCCAGAGCGCCCTAAGGTAACGGCCAGTGAGGTGGTGGACCGGGAAACCTTAAAAGCGTTTGTAGAAACGGGAAAAGAATACCTAGAGGGCATCAGAACTCTTACCGAAACCGCAAAACTGCGGGACATCTTCAGAGCCGAGGGGGATTGGAAATCCGGCTCCACGTTCCTCGTGCTACTGATCAAAAACGGTGCCGTTCTCCTGCACGGGGGCGATGCCGCAATAGACAACGAATACCTTATTGACGTCGAAGACGACAAGGGCAAGCAAGTCGTGCAAGAACTCATCGCCGCGGCCGGCCGGGGCGGCGACTTTGTCGAATACCATTGGGACGATCCAGCGGTAGAAGGGGACGCCAATCCCAAGGTAAGCTACGCGGTCGAATACACCTCTGGTTTATCTGGCCAGAACCTCGTCTTGGTCGGAGGCTATTATCAGGATATGTCCAAGGTGGTCACTGCAATCCCAGAGATGGCGCGCCCCGCAGTAACGGCCAGTGAGGTAGTGGACCGGGAAACCCTGAAGACCTTTGTAAAGGCGGCGGCCCAAATCTATCGAGAGACTATGCTTGACGACTACGGTCAGCTCTCACACGTAAAGAACGCCTTCAGGATGGAGGGGAGCGACTGGAAGTCCGGCTCCATCTACATCTTTATCATGAGCAGCGACGGTTACGTGCTCTTTCACGGAGCCGATCCATCCAGGGAAGGCAGAATCGCGCTGGACTTCGAAGATAGCTATGGCGTCAAAGTCGTAAGACGGCTCATAGATGCAGTCATCGCGGGAGGCGGCTATGTCGAGTATCACTACAATGATCCAACGGTGGAAGGAGACGAAGCCTTCGGCTCGCCCAAACTGACCTACGCCGAAGGCTTCCGCCTGCCAGACAGGGACCAACTTTTTATCATTTGTGCCGGCATTTATCTGGACTCCGCTACGGCCGATTGAAGGCCGATTGGGGACAGCTCAAAAGCCACTTCTCAAATCTGTAGTAGAAAAAGAAAGGAGAGCCGTCATGAAGCTCATGACAGTAGTTTTCATTCTCGGGCTAGCCAGCCTCTTGCCCGTCGCGCATCCCGCCGCGGCCCAATCTCCGGCGCTAACCGCCAGCGAGGTGGTGGACGCGGAAACGCTAAAATCCTTCGTGGAAGGCGCGAGAGCGCGCATTGAGGAGATAAACGCGGGGACAGAACTACTGACGCCGTTTATCGCCAGCCTCAGAGAAGAAGGAGACTGGAGGCACGGGAACCTGTACCTCATTCTACTGAGCGATGAAGGGACCGTCTTGTTCCACGCCGACGATGAGGATGCGGGAGACAAGAACCTCCTTGCGCTCGAAGACGATCGTGGGAATACAGTCGTGCAGGATCTCATCGCCGCCTCGGAGACCGGCGGCCACGTTGAGTATTACTGGGACGATCCAGCGCAGGAAGGCGACGAAGACACCCCCAAGATCGCCTATGCCACCCAGTTTTCCGGCCGGATATACGACAACACGAACGTCCTGATTGGAGGATATTATCAGGATGTATCACATGTTCCTCCGCCCGTGTACGACCTCTCGCTCATTCCGACTCCGGAGGTGAGGGCCGCCGACGTTACAGACCTCGAAAGCCTCCGAGCTTTTGTAATAGGGGCGCTTCAGGCCTATGTCGCCGCAGTGCAGGAGCATGGCGCCGAGCGCTACAGGGACATCCTGAACGTTTTAAGAGCAGAAGAAGGAGATTGGCGGCATGGCTCCATCTATCTGTTCATCTTTACCTCGAACGGATACGTAATTTTTCATGGAGCGGATCGGACACAGGAAGCCCGGACCGTGCTCGACTCTGAGGACATCAACGGGGTCAAGGTCGTCCAAGAACTCATCAAGGCAGCTAGAGCAGGGGGCGGCTACGTCGAATACTACCTCGATGATCCGTCAGTAACGGGAGACGAAGACACCGGTTCGCCCAAAATCAGTTACGCCCAATCCTTTACCACGAGAAATGGCCGGGAGATTATCGTCGGTGCTGGGATATATACGGGAGACGCTACAGCGGTGGAAGAACCGTCTTGGGGACAGCTCAAAAGTCACTTTTAGCATTATGCAGAACACGTCTTTTGCAGGTGGGCTTGTCTGGTAGATTTTTTGCAGGGTCGGGCGTATCTTATTCTATAAATTATTACATGATTAGCGAAAGAAAGGAGATCGTCATGAAGCGTCTAACAGCAGTACTCATTCTGGCGCTGGCCACTCTCTCCCCCGTCGCGCATCCCGCCATCGCCCAAGACGCGGAGGTAACGGCCGGTGATGTGGTGGACCGGGAAACCCTGAAAGCCTTTGTACTCGCGGCGAAGGCATACGGCGATAAAGCCTCCACCCTGCCCGAATACCTGAATATCTTGCAGGAATTCAGAACCGAAGGACCTTGGAAGCAGGGCTCCATCTACCTCTTTCTTTTTTCCACTGAAGGTCTCTTCATCCTGCACGGAGCGGATCCAAGCCTCGAAGGCCAAAACTTGATTGACCTCGAAGACGTCAACGGAGTCAAAATGGTTCAAGAACTCATCGCCGTGGCGGCAGAGGGAGGCGGCTACGTCGAGTATCTTTGGCCCAATCCAGCGATAGAAGGAGACACCGGCTCGCCTAAAGTGAGCTACGCCATCCCCTATTCCGCTCTCGGCCAAGATTTCGTCTTGGGCGCTGGCTTTTTTCCAGAATCCGCTTCTACGGCAGTTGAAGA
>VXZF01000597.1 GCA_009845645.1 Gemmatimonadota bacterium
AGTGTCACCAATGCACTCCTGCACCAAAATGCCGTGGGCAGCTCCCCACTGCACTGCGTCGGCTGCCCCGCGGCCATCAAGCAGCGCCGCGATCACGCCCGAGGCAAAGGAATCGCCGCCGCCGGTGCGATCGGCAATTTCAATATTTTCGCGCACGGCCGCCTGGTAGATTTCGCCTTCCTCGACGTCGAATAGCACCGCGCCCCAGTTGATGCGGTCCGCCGTTAGTGCACCACGCAACTGGGTGCCGATGTACTTGAGGTTCGGATAGTCGTTGGCGACTTGGTGTAGCATCTTAGTATAGATCGCCAACCACTGATCAAAACTGGCGTCTTTGGCCACCTTTTCGGTTTCGTAGCCCAGCGCGTCGTCAAAGTCGTCCTGGTTGCCGACGAGGAACTCGACGTGCGGCACAATAGAGCGATTGATCTGGCGAGCGCGCTCTTTGTCCGGCTCCACCTTGGAGCGGTAGTTGAGGTCAAAGGAGCGGCCTGCGCCGTGCTCGCCGGCTTTCTGCATGGCCTCTAGCGCCAGCGCAGCCGTCTTCTCCGAGAGCAAAGTGTAAATCCCGCCGGTGCTAAACCACCGCGTCCCCAACGCGCCGAAGAGATGGTCCCAGTCCACATCGCCAGGCCCGATTTCTCTCACTGGGGCATGGGCGCGATAGTACTCGGTCACCGAAGGCAAGAGACCCTTGCCAGCCCAAGTAAAGTTGATCCCATTGTGCAAAGTCCCCTTGGCATCGGTGCTGAATTGCCCCTTGCCGCTGTTGTTAAACCAGATGATGTGCCCAGTGTCCAGCCCAGCTTCGCGCAATTGGTTTTCAATGTTGCGGCCAATCCCATCGTCCACGAGAGCCGTGATGACGGCAGCGCGCAAGCCAAAGCAATAACTCAAGCCCTCGGCGACATTGGTCTCGCCGCCCCCGTGCCAGATCCGGGCAGTGCGCGCCCGAGCCGTGGGCACTTGGCCGGGATCGATGCGCATGAGGACCTCGCCTAGGGCGATGGCGTCGTAGTGGGTCTGGTCTGCTGATTTGAGTTGGATGGTCATACTACCGTCTTCCTCCTTGATTGTTTGTATGATTTTCTCGGTTATAGCTGTACCCGCACTCGGCTCTTTTTCACCAGAGACTTCTCCAGCGCCTCCAACACTGCCACCGGCCCCAGCATGGTCTGTGCAGTCTCGTCGGTTTTGCCCGTGCGGAACATGGTGCAAAAATCGCGGATGCCGCTTAGATACGAGCTTTCGTCGAATGTGATCGGCTCGTCCATGCGGCCCTTTTCGCCGATCGCACTCAGGTGGAAACCGGGCGCAGCGCCCCCCACTAAGTTCAGGGTAGCTACGCAGCCGTCGCGGTAGGTGAGAACAGCCGTGTGGTTGGCCCCAGCCCCGCGCTGGATCTCGGCCCAGCGTATATCCGTGCCGAGCAAACGCAGCACCATATCTACTTGGTGAATGCCGTAAAAAAAGACGCCGCCCCACTTCGACTTGATGTCGCAGGAGCCAGTGGAGACCACGGCCTGAATGGGGCCGAGCTGACGCATCTTTTTGGCAAAGGCCCGGTACGAAGCCTGTTTGGGCAACGTGGAAAAAGAACAGACCGGCACGCCCAACTCCGCAGCCCGCGCCAAAAAGCGCTTCCCCTCGGCCTGGCGGTAGCAAAACGGCTTGTCGATAAAAAGCGGTATCTTGGCTTCCAGCAGCGGCCGAGCGGCTGGCAGGTGCTCCTTGCCGTGGCGGTGATCGACCACCGCCGCATCGACTTGGCCAATCAGCTCTTCAGGCGTGCGAACAATGTGCGGGATTTGACCGGCGGTAGCAGCAGCTTGCGCGTATTGGGTGGTCTCCCCCCACACGTGGGTCACCTGCACCCCGCGCACCCTTTTTTCGACGTTGAGTACCTTGGCGATGGCAGCCGTGTGGCTGTTTTCCGCCCCGACGATGCCGATGTTCAGCATCTTACTTTTCCCCAAAATTCCACAACTTCAACACCGTCTTGCCCATCATCCACTCCAAATCCTCTGGCGCGATGAACTTCATCTCGTCGCGCACCACCGTCAGGGGCTGGGAGTATTCGGCCAGCGACAGGCACACCGGCCAATCCGTGCCCCACATAATACGCTGCGGCCCAAAGGTCTGATACACTTCCTCGACCATCCCGTGCGTATCGGCCCAGGGATAGCTCTGCTTGGAGAGCGACCAAGTGTGGCTGATCTTGACGTACACTCGGGGGTAACGGGCCATATCCATCAGCAACTGCCGCTCTTCCGGGTTGTCGGGATGGGCGCTGGCCATATGGTCGATACAGCAATCCACATCCGGGTAGCGGTCGAGGATCCTCGCCAAATCCGGCATCCGGCTCGCTCCGGTCAGGATCAACATCGGGATCCCCAAATCCTGAGCACGCGCGAAAATCGAGTCCATCCCCGGCCCCTTGAACCAATCGCCCGCCGCATCCCGCGACGGCGAGAGCCGCATCCCGTGCAGGCCGTGCTCCTCCGTCCACATCGACATGTGGTCGGGCGAGGCCGGGTCTTCGGGATTGATGCGTCCCACGGCCATGAAGCGATCGGGATATTGCTTGATGACGTGGGCGACATAACTGTTGTCCCAGCGGTAGTGGATGACCTGCACTAGCACGGTCTTTTCCACCCCGTTGGCGTCCATCAGCGCCAGTAGTTCTTCCGCGGTGTGGTCTTCGGCGGGCGGATTGGGATTTTCCGCTGGCCAGGGAAAAGCCGGATCGTTGATCCATACGTGTACATGAGGGTCGATAATGCGCATTGAGCATCCTTTCTGAGAAGTGTCGGGGCGATAACATGCGAAAAAGGGCTGCGCCCGTCCAGCTTGCGAGGCCGCGTCCAGCCGCCTAGATTGACCGGCACCTTTTTACCACAGGAGACCTGTCTTGTTCGACCTGATAATTCGCAACGGCACCATCATCGACGGCACCCACGCCGACCGCTATCCCGCGGATATTGGCCTCCGCGCCGACCGCATCGCAGCTATCGGCGACCTCGGCGATGCCGAATCACAGCACAGCATCGACGCCCAAGGCAAAATCGTCGCCCCGGGCTTTGTCGATGTCCACAATCACTCCGACGGCTGGCTCTTGCAGCAGCCCAACTTCCTCCCCAAGACCCTCCAAGGCTTTACCACTGAAGTCCTCATGGCTGACGGCATCTCCTACGCCCCGGTTGACGCCGCCACTCGCGCCCACTGGCTCTACTACATGCGCTCCCTCAACGGCCTAATGCAAAGCCACTACTCAGGCTGGGAGAGCCTCGCCGATTACATGCAGCTACTCGATGGCCGCACCGCGCAAAACACCATCACCCACCTCCCCTACGCCCACCTACGGGCCATGGCCTGCGGCTGGGACCGCCGCGTCCCCGACGACGTGCAAATGGAAGAGATCCTCGCTGGAGTCGAGCGCGGCATGACCGAAGGTGCGGTCGGCCTTTCGACCGGACTCGACTACATCGCCGAATGCTTTGCCACCACGGGCGAACTCGTCGAAGCCTGCACCGCCATGGCACCCCAACAGGGCCTCTACGCCACCCACGTGCGCTATAAAAAGGGCACCCTCGCCGGTGTGCAGGAAGCCGTCGAGATCGGCCGCCGCGCCGGGGTCCCGGTTCACATTTCCCACTTCAAGGGCACCTCCCCCCAGCAAATCGACGAATTACTATCGTACGTGGACCAAGTCGCAGTCAACGAGGTGGACTTTAGCTTCGATGTGTACCCGTACCTGCCCGGCTCGACCATGCTCAACTTCATGTTGCCCTATGAAGTATGGGAGGACGGCCCGTTAGGCGTCTTGCCCAAACTCAACGATCCCGCGATCCGTCGCCGCTTCGCCCGCGTCCTCGACCGCTACGCCAACCCCCTTGACCGGATGACCATTGCCTGGCTGCCCGGGCGGGACAACGCCCACTTTATCGGTCGCACCTTAGACGAATACGTCCAACAAGCCGGTGCCCCTCCGACCGACGCGCTCTGCGACCTGCTGATCGAGGAAAACTTGGCAGTCCTCCTCGTCTTCCACCACGGCGACGACGCCTTGGTCCATCCCTTCCTGTCGCACGAAAAATACATGCTGGGCAGCGATGGGATTTACTTCCCCGACGGCGCAGTGCACCCGCGTTTATACGGATCGGCTGCGCGCCTGTTGGGGCCTTGCGTGCGCGACCACAAGCTCTTCTCGCTCGAAGACGCCGTGTACAAGCTGAGCGCCCACCCAGCATCGCGATTTGGACTAACACAACGGGGGCAAATTACCGAAGGCTTCTACGCAGACTTGGTCGTCTTTGACGCGGAGATCGTTGCAGACCGCGCCACGTACGCCGACCCTCACCAGTACTCGGTCGGCGTCGAGCACGTCCTAGTCAACGGGGTTCCCATCGTCCACAACGGATGTGCAGTCGAAGATTTGGGGCCGACTTGTCCGGGCCGCTACCTGAAGTTCAAAGCCTGATCAGTACTCACTCATCTGCCCGCCGTTCCAGCACTCGGCGGTCTCACCCTTGGGGTTGAGGAGCGTGGCGGAGCGCTCTCCCAGCTTGACCCATACCCTCTTACCGACGTAGATCCAACACCAAGAACAATGCTCTTTGGGGTCGAGCATCCAGACGGTCCTGTCCGGCAACCGCACTAACAAGCGCCCCTCGGCAAAGCGGCGCATCAGGTGCGCCTCCACATAGCCGCCTTCGGCCAAAAGCTGCGCGGCTTTGGGCGAGGGTTCCGGGGACGTTGTAGCCGGTGCGGCGATCAGCGCACAGCCCCCGATTAACACGGCGCAGACGACCGCCCCGCGCATCTTACGCATTGTAGTAAACGCCGACATGCACACTCACTCCTCTGCTTCCGCCTCCACCTCGACCCAGAGTTCCTCGACCCCGCGCAAGGATATTTGCTCCCTGCGCTTCGGCTCGCCCGCCAAGCGCAGCGACCGAAACCGCCGCAGTATGGTCTTGAACGCAATGCGGCCCTCCAACTCGGCCAACGACGCGCCCAAGCAGTAGTGGATGCCGCGCCCGAATGAGAGGTGGCTGGTGCCCTTGCGGCCAATGTCCAGCACATCCGGCTGCTCAAAAACTGCTGGGTCGCGGTTGGCCGCGCCGATCAAGGAAATGACCAGTTGCCCAGCGCGAATGTGCTTGCCGCCAATCTCCACATCTTGGCGCACAACCCGCCCGTCGAGCTGCACCGGCGGGTCGTAGCGCAAAAGTTCCTTGACGGCTGAATTCAGCAAGTCCGGGTTGTCCCACAGGCGTTGCAGTTGATCCAGGTTCGACAGCAGCGCCAACATGCCATTGCCGATTAGGTTCCGAGTCGTTTCGTTCCCGGCAACCAGCAGCAGAATCAGCGTCTTGATGAGTTCGTCGTGCGTCAGCTTGCTGCCTTCCTCTTCGGCGGCTAGCAGGACGCTGATTAGGTCATCCCTTGGCTCCTGTCGCCGCACGGCGATGATGGCCTCAAAGTACTCGGTCAATTCTTCCGCAGCACCACCAACGCGCTCCATTGCGTCTTTGGGCAAAAACGGTTCAACGCTGAGCGCGAGGTCGTTGGACCAGTCCTTGAAGCGGTCCATGTCTTTGGGTGGGACGCCCATCAGGTCGGCAATGATCGTGATCGGCAAAGGGTACGCCAAAGAAGCGATCAGGTCGAAACTGGGCTGGCCGGCGACCGCGTCGAGCAACTGTTCGGCGGTCTGTTCCACTCTAAAGCGCAGCTTTTCAATGGCGCGTGGCGTGAACGCCTGCGAGACGAGCGCCCGCAGGCGCGTGTGTTCGGGCGGATCTTGGTGCAACATGCTGATGAGGCCGGCCTGTTCGCGGACCTCGCTGGGGATGGCATTGGAGAATCGGGCGTGGTCCCGCAAAACCGCGTCGCAGTCTTTGTAGCGCGTCAGTGCCCATCCGTCCAACAGCCTCATCCGATGCACGGGATCCCGCTGCCGCATCTGGGCGTACTTTGGATACGGGTCCCTTAGGATCTCGACCGAGCCGGGGTGGTAGGAAACCCCCGATTCGAGCCGCTCCCGCATCAGCAACGCCTTGATCGCGATCGGTTCTACGGCCTTGCGCACGAACTTGGCAAGATGCCCAATCGGACCACTCATATAGCAATCCTGAATGATTGAACGATTCTAGCGGCGCTGAGATCGCCGTATAGAGCGCACTCACCACCTCTCATATCACCCCCTCAGCCCGCAACTCCTCCATCTCCCCCTCCGTCAGCCCCAAGACACCACTCAAGACCTCTTCGGTGTGCTGTCCCAACAAGGGCGCTGGCCCGCGCAACTCGACCGGCGTCGCAGAAAACCGCAGCGGCGAGTTAGCCACCGTCTGCCGACCCGCAACTGGATGCTCCAACTCGACGATCATATTCCGCGCCGCCACCTGCTCGTCGTCAAAGACCTGCCCCACATCGCACAGCGGCCCGCTTGGCACGCCAGCCGTGGCTAGTATATCACACCACTCAGCAACGGTCTTCTCGGCCAGCACCTGTTCCAACA
>VXZF01000375.1 GCA_009845645.1 Gemmatimonadota bacterium
TGTACGAGCGCCGGCACGGCTCGCGCGAAGGGCTCGACGAGTATCTCGCCGTGTTCTACGAGCGGGATAGGTCCCAAAGACATCAACGGATTCTGGCATCACGGCTCGATACGGCCCGCACCTACGAATCGTTTATCCTGCCCAAGCTCGACGGAGAGCAGGTCGATTCCGCCAAACTCGATGGCAAGATCGCCGTTCTTCACTTCTGGGGGACTTGGTGTGGCCCCTGCGTGGCAGAACTGCCCGAGTATCAGAAGTTCCACGTGCGCTATCTGGACGACTCCGCAGTGGAAGTGATCTCCATCAGCAACGACAAGTCGCGCGACGTGCTCGATAGGTTCATGGTGGAGAATGAATACGATTTTACCGTCTTGGTGGACGACGGATACGTGCAAAAGGCCGGTATCAATGGTTGGCCCACGACTTGGTTTGTCGATGGCGACGGCTATATCCAGTTCGTCAAAATGGGGGGGAGCAGCGACTCGCATCTGGAGGAGGAGTTCGCATGGATCGTCGAGGCACTGCGCGGTGCCCAGGAGAGCCCTTAGTACCCTGAGGCGCAAGTTATTGGGCACGGACATGGGTAGTCGGCGATAAAGCGGCGGACGGATTGATCCAATACTGTCCGCCGCAACCTTTTTACGAGTTTGAACGTCAAAATCCCGTTTCCTTATGTTTGAACAACAGGGCCTCAAACCACCGGAGTTGCCATGTCTGTCCAGCCTACTCACGCAATCGGCAGTCTCGTCGGATTGATGTTGAGCGTCAGCATCTGCATCGCAAGCGAAACCGAGCAACCCTACTCGCCCCAAGAGCTAAAAGCGGCAAAAGCCAAGCTGCGCGAACACAATCGGTTGTGGACGTTCGAGGAGGGAGCCATCCTCGGCCGTGAATGGACTAGCCGCGCACCGGAGGACGCCGAACTACGGGCACTCTACGCGCGTCAGCTAGAGGGGCAGTTGGACGGGCGCCGAGAGATCCAAGAGCAAGCCGACGCGATCTTGGAACGGGAGCCGGACAACCCGTGGGGACTCTACGCGCAAGCACTCGCGTTTCTGACGGACTGGCAGCATTTCGGCGAGGCGGCCGAGTCTAGCTTGCGCGCTTGGAGGCTGCTGCCCCAGCCGGAGTTCGCCGCGACATACCTTCAGACGCTTCGATTCAGAAACACGGAAGCGGGAATGGCATTTTTGGACTCCCTAGATGCGGCGACGCTCCAGCACCCCGAAATCCTCCATGCCCGCGCGGAACTCGAGTACCGGGCACAGTACTCGCTGAATAATCCCGCCTATGCGGACACGAGCCTAGCTACTCTGGCCACGCTGCGAACGCGTTGGCCCGACCACGTCAGCGGCTACCTCAGCGCCGCGCAACAGCTACACCGGTCCGACAAGCCACAGGAAGCACTCCCGCTGATCAAAGAGGCCATTAGTCTCTCCCCAAGCTCCGCGGATGTGCGCTACTTGCATTGGCAAATTCTCAACGAGACGGATCAGCTCCCCGCTGACGAGCGACGCGCCGCCATTGAGGCCAGCATCGCCGCCTATCGGCAGGCCGTGCCGGAAACCATACGCGGCCTCGCCCTACTTACCATGGCTTATAGAAACGTACTCGAGGACGAAGAGCAGGCCGCGGCGTTCGAGGCGAAGCTGATGGCGCAGGCTCCCGCGAGTTGGCATGCGTCGCGGGTCCACCAAGAGAAGTTCCGACGGGAGTATCAACGCTTACAGTCCGAGTTGGAGCGCATCGTCCGCAGGGACGCGCCCGAGTACCAAAATCGGCTTCGCCTCATCTGCGACGCGGCCTATAGGTTCCTCGAAAAACCCCTCTACGACGATAGCTTCCGCGAGGGGCCGTACCGAGCGCTTCTTAGCTCCCTAAGCGCCATGAACCCGGTTCCGGCCGAGGAACTCGCCGAGGCGGTGCGCGGCTTGGTCCGGTACGGGCGACAGCCCAACCCGTACGTAACGTACGGTGCCCTTATCTTGATGACTGATCGCACGCCTTACGCCGAGGAGGCGGCCGAAATCGCTCAGGGTGTCATACAAGCCATGCTCGATAGGGCCGAAGAGGATACGCGGGGAGAGGGTCGGATGAACTTCTACTTGGGCCTCATCTACGACGCCCTCGGGTGGGCACTCTACAAAGCGGGTCGCGTCGAGGAAGGCCGCAACGAGATCGAGCGGGCGCTGAAGTTTTCGCAGAGAAACACCCGTGCGCACTATCACTTAGGCCAGATGTTCGAGCACATGGCGACCGAGGCCGAAGCTCGGGATGCAGCCGAGACAGCCGACACTTGGCTCGACAAGGCCGCGGACGCCTATCTCGCCGGCCTCGAAGTCCGAGGCTGGGGACCCAACCCCTGCCAAGCGGCCTTAGCCGCGCTGTACGAGCGCCGACACGGCTCGCGCGAAGGGTTCGACGAGTATCTCGCTACGCTCCGCGGCGAGGACGCTCCCAGTCAAATCCGCTTAACGCCCAAGATCGACCTCCACCTCGAACCAACGCCGGTCGAAGGGCTCCCCGACCGCACGCTCAACCTCCCGCCCGGCTTTAAGGTCAAACTCTTCTCCGACCAAGTAGATAAAGCTCGCTTCATGGCTTGGGACGACCAAGGCGTCCTACACGTGGCCAACATGAAGCCTCAGAGTACATGGAACCCGGTCCCCGGCCGCCAAAGCACAGTGTTGGCCTTGCCCGACAAAGACGGCGATGGCCGCGCCGACACCGTTTACAAAGCGGTCGATGACCTTAACTGGCCCCACGGCATCGCCTTCTACCAAGGGGCGCTCTTTGTCGCCGACGACGATGCGATCTACCGCCTCGAAGACCGCGACGCAGACGGCTTTTACGAGGAGCGTACCGTCTTCGCCGAGGTGCCCGGTTTTATGGGTCGTCCCGTTGAGCACGTAACCCATACGCTGGTCTTCGACGAGTCCAACGACAAGCTCTACTTCCACATTGGCTCAGGTTGCGACGTCTGCCGCGAAGACGACCCGGAGCGGTCCACCGTCATGCAAATAAACACCGATGGCACGGGCCGACGGATTTTTGCCGCTGGGCTGCGCAATGCCATCGGCCTCGCCTTGCACCCGGTCACCGGCGAACTCTGGGCTGCCAACACCGGGCACGACCGCGAAGGCCCAGATCGACCGCCGGAGTGGATCACCCCCCTGCGCGACGGTGGCTTCTATGGCTGGCCGTTGGCGTACGGGGACAAAGTCTGGACCGATTTCTCCTCCTACGGAAGGTCCATCTTGCCGCTGACTGCTGCCGATTCGCTGTTAGTTGCCAATATGGATACTCCAGCCGTCCTCATCCCCGCCCACTTGGCACCCATGGCGCTGCACTTCTACACGCACGACCAGTTCCCGCCCCAGTACAAACACGCCGCGTTTGTCGCCTGCCGCGCCGGAGCTTTGGGCAACGATCCCGGCTACAAGGTCATGGTGCTCTTTGCCGAGCCAGATGGCTCCAACGCCCACGTCGCCGACTTTCTCACCGGCTTCCGGCTCGATTCCGACGAGGACAACGGGGATTCCGGCTTGAGTAGGTTATTCGGTTTTTTCTCTTTTAATCCCCGTAACGTGTGGGGTAAGCCGGTTGGGCTTACTACCGACGAGGCAGGACATCTCTACTTGACCAGCGACGAAATCACCCAAGCCATCTTCCGCATTGAGGCCAGCCCCTGAATTAAGTGAAACACCTCCCACTCATCGCTATCTCGAAGCGCTACAGAACTATCGCAGAAAGCACGCCAGTAAGACTTTTCCGTACAGCGCAGAAGATCTGCGGCTACCTATCGCGCTATACCAGCTTCGCCAGCAAGCAACGGCGGACGGGCGGGCGGTCACACATCTCGATAGCGCCGCAGCATTTCTGTTTGCGTCGAAGAATGAAGCCGCGAGAAAAATACTGCTTCGGGACGCCATTGACTAGAGCGAACAGAGGAAATACCCTTTGACGACCCTTTCACCCGGAGCATGTCATGGGCCTAACCACTGCCGAACGCCAGCAATTCCACGACCTCGGCTACGTAGTCAAAGAAGACATCTACTCCCAAGCCGATCTCCAACCCCTCAAAGACGGCCTCACCGCTGTCATTGACCAGACGTGTGCCGACTTGCAAGAAGAAGGGCTGCTCGGCGCGGAAACCTTTGCCGCCGAACCCTTTGAAACCCGGCTCGGTGCTCTCTTCAAAGCCGATGTCGAAGTCGGCGAGCGCGTGACTCGAACGATCATGGGGCACGGCGGCGGCGGCTTTAAAGAACAAGCCATGCTCGACTTTTTGCGCCACCCGCCGCTCGTCTCCTGCATCGAAAGCCTCGTTGGCCCAGACATCATTGGCTCGTCCGTGTACCGCGTCCGCCCCAAGGCTCCCGGCTACTCGCGTGGGGCCGTGCCCTGGCACCAAGACTCGGGCTACTTCATGCCTCACTGCGACGGGAGCCTAATCGTGACCTGCTGGATTCCTCTCGTCGATGCCACCATTGAAAACGGCTGCCTGTACGTCCTCCCCAAATCGCACCGCAGCGGCGTCTATCGCCACTACACCGGCGGGCAAGGCGGGTATCTCGAAATCGCCGGCGAAGACCTGCCGGCCCCCGAGCCTGTGGCCTGCCCAATGCGCGCCGGGTCAGTGCTCTTTATGACCAATCTCACCCCGCACGCTTCCTTTGAGAACAACACCGATATCGTCCGCTGGAGCGTCGATCTCCGCTACCAAGACGCCGAGATTCCGAACAACATCGACGAAGACCCCGCAGACTTCGACCCGGAACGCGAGCCGGTCACCATGGCCTGCTGGCCTGGGGAGGGCGACTTTGTCATCAAAGACGCGCAAAATCCAGCGCGCGAAGTCACCGACATCGCCAAATTCAAGGAAATCCGCACCCGCTACGAACAGACCCCCGTACGCAACCCCGGCCGCGGCTGGACCCCTTTCGCCGAACGCCAAGTCTAAAGGAACAACGCTATGAAAACCTATCTCGAAGGTTGTGGCGTCCCTACGACCCATATCGGCCAAGCCGAGATTCCCCGCCTGATTATGGGCATCCATCCCTACGATGGCTGTTCCTACCAGAACAAGAAGCGCGACGCTGAAAATTTTCGCGCCTTTAGTCGCGTCCAATCCGTCGCCGACGTGCTGCGTTACGCAGTCGAAGAGGGCGGCATCACCGCCGTCCAAGTGGACCACATGCTGCCCGAACTCGACCGCCTGCACCTGCAAGCGATCTGGGAAACCGAGCAACAAACCGCCACCCAAATCGGCATGGTAGCCTACATCCTAATCCCAGTCACCTTGGACGGCGAAATCGTCTCCTATTCCGAGCGCGCCCACTCGACCTTTTACGCCCGCAATGAAGCCCTCGGCGGCGCGGCCTTCCGCGAACACTTCCACCGCGACGACATCATCCACTACAACTTAGGCGACACCTTCGACGGCATCGTCACCCCGGAGACTGTGCCACCGTACACAGCAGAGGACGCTGCCCGTTTCGAGATTGACTACGGCATCCTCGAACAATATCTGGGCTTCTTCGCCGGCTGCGATATCCTCATCGCCGACCCCGGAGCTGAAATCGACCTGCTGGCGATGACCGGCCGCTTCGACCTGATCCGCGAGTATTTGGACTTTCTGCGCCAGCGCTTCGACACCGTTATCACCAGCGTCCACCACGCGGGTGTCACCCTACCGCTCCTCGAAGCCGAAAACATTCCCGTCGATGGCTACCTGACCACCGTCAACGCCCCGGGCACCTTCATGTTCCCCACCCGCGATATGGCCATTGACACGATCAAAAACGCCAGCAAACCCGTCATCGCCATCAAGCCGCTAGCCGGCGGGCGCTACCTTGGCCACAAGGCATTCGAATATGTGTTCAAAGAGGTAGGCGTCTCGGCCTCGATGTTTGGGATGGGCACCCTAGGCCAAGTCCGCGAGACTACGCAGGCCGCACGAGAAATTCTGGGAGTTTAATCTGCTCAAGTAGTATGAACTTCACCCACTGGATTTTCGATCTCGATAACACCCTAGCCGATAGCGCCATTGATTTCAATGCTATGCGCCAAGAATTGGGTCTGCCTTTGGGGAAAGGTATGCTCGAAGAAATTGACACCCGCCCTGCTGCCGAAGCAGCCGCGCTCAGACGCCGTCTTGCCGCGCTCGAATGCGAGTACGCCCTCCGCGCTCAGCCCCTACCCGGCGTCCACGCGCTGCTGAGTTCACTGGTCGAACGCGGTTTCCGGCTCGGCATCCTCACCCGCAACAACCACGCCAATGCGTTGCAGACGCTCGCCGTCTGCAACCTCGCCGAATTCTTCGATCCCGCCCACGTCTTAGGCCGCGACGAAGCCGCCCCCAAGCCCGACCCCGATGGCATCCGCAAGCTGCTCGCCGCCTGGGATGCTGCGCCTGCAACCGCCGTAATAGTCGGCGACTTCCGCTACGACCTCGAAGCTGGCCGCCGCGCCGAGGTCACCA
>VXZF01000047.1 GCA_009845645.1 Gemmatimonadota bacterium
GCTTTGGGAGCGTGTGTCGTATTATGCTGCGGCCTGTCTTTCTTTACTTTGTATTCTCATTCGACCTCACTTCCACAGCCGAACGAGTGCATAACTATTGTGTCCGGCCTGCCCCGTTCTGGTACCTCGATGCTGATGAAGATGTTGGCTGCGGGCGGATTGCCGCCCCTAACAGACGGTATCCGCGAGGCCGACGCCGACAATCCCGGGGGATATTACGAGTTCGAGAAGGTCAAGCAGCTAGAAAAAGATACTACATGGCTCGAATCGGCGAGGGGTAAAGCCGTCAAGGTCATATCCCAATTGCTTGACCAATTGCCCCTCTACAAGTCGTACAAAATCGTGTTCGTCCTCCGGAAAATGGACGAGATTTTGGCTTCGCAGCGGGCGATGTTGGCGCGGCGAGGACAGCCCTGTGACCGGGTTTCCGACGCTGCGATGGCCGACGCCTTCGGTCGGCATTTGAGTGCAGTGCAACAATGGTTGGCCGAGCACCCGCAAATGGAGGTGCTCTATGTCAACTACGCCGCTGCTTTGAGCAACCCGCTCACCACAAGCCACGAGATTAAGGATTTTCTCGCCCTCCCCTTAGATGTGAGACAAATGGCTAGCGTGGTTGACGAGAGCTTATATCGCCAGCGCGGATCCTGACTGCTCGTCGAGTCCTTCGCACTAACCTTATCGACAATTTTATGAGTATCGTACAGATTCGCAATTTCTCCATCATTGCCCACATTGATCACGGCAAATCAACGCTAGCGGACCGCCTGCTCGAAAAAACTGCGACCCTAACAGCCAAGCAGATGCAGGAGCAGGTACTCGATAGCATGGATTTAGAGCGCGAGCGGGGCATTACAATCAAGGCCCACGCCGTGCGAATGCACTATCAGGCAGCCGACGATAGGATGTATCAATTCAACTTGATCGACACGCCGGGACACGTGGATTTTACCTATGAGGTGTCACGTAGTTTGGCGGCCTGCGAAGGGGCGATATTGGTCGTCGATGCCACACAGGGAGTGGAAGCCCAGACCGTAAGCAATTTGCTGTTGGCGCTAAACAGCGACTTGGTCGTCATCCCGGTGCTCAATAAAATCGACATGCCCGCAGCTCAGGTCGAGGCAGTGCAGCAACAGGTGCTTGATCTTCTGGGAGGGGAAGCCGAGGATATTTTGCAAATCAGCGCCAAAGAGGGAGTTGGGATCGAGGAGGTGATGGAAGCTATTGTCGATCGCATACCACCGCCGGCCGGGTGTCAGCAGGAGCCGTTGCGAGCACTGATTTTTGATTCGCTCTACGACCAGTACCGAGGTGTAATTTGCTTTATCCGAGTCGTTGATGGACGCATCCACAAGGGGCAGAAAATTCGCTTCTACTCCACTGGACGGCTCTACGAAGTCGAAGAAGTCGGCCACTTGATCTTAAACCGGGTGCCAGCTCAAGCACTTGAGACCGGCGAAGTCGGCTATTTCATCGCTGGAATCAAAGAGCTAGCCGAGGCTCACGTTGGTGACACGGTCGTTTATGCAGAGGCGGAAGTAGAGCCGTTACCTGGGTACCAACCGCTCAAACCCATGGTTTTCAGCGGCCTTTATCCCGTTATCCCAGAGGAATACGAGGTGCTGCGCGACGCTTTAGAGCGGCTCAAGCTCAACGACGCCGCGTTCTCCTATGAGCCGGAGACCTCGCCAGCGTTGGGCTTTGGCTTTCGCTGCGGCTTCCTAGGTCTGCTGCACATGGAGATCGTCCAGGAGCGCCTCGACCGCGAGTACCAAGTCGAAATCATCACGACCTTACCCAATGTACTCTACCAGATTCTGACCAAGGATGGGGAACTGATCGACGTGGACAATCCTTCTTTGCTACCGCCTGCTGCTGAGATCGACGAGGTGCGCGAGCCGATTCTCGCCGTCCAGATCTTGGTGCCGAGGGATTACATCGGCGGAGTGATGAAAATCTGCACCGATCGGCGTGGGAGCTACCGCAATACGGAGTATCTCGATGGCAGCCGGGCTATTCTGAGTTTTGAGATGCCTTTGGCCGAAGTGGTGATCGACTTTTATGATCGCCTCAAGTCGGTGTCGCGGGGTTATGCGTCATTCGATTACGAGCATCTGGAGATGCGGGCTGGCCAACTGTCTAGGCTTGATATTATGATTAATGGCGAGCCGCTGGACGCGCTCTCAGTGATCATCCATCGCGACAAGGCCTATGAGTGGGGCCGGCAGCTCTGTACTAAGCTCAAGGAACTAATCCCACGACAGATGTTCGAGGTGGTCATCCAAGGGGCAGTGGGGAGTAAGGTGATCGCCCGCGAGGTTGTTAAGCCATTCCGTAAAAATGTGACGGCCAAGTGCTACGGCGGCGATGTGACCCGCAAACGCAAATTGATCGAAAGGCAGAAGGAAGGCAAGAAGCGTATGAAGCAGTTCGGGAAGGTGGAAATTCCCCAAGAAGCGTTTTTGGCCGCGCTCAAAATGGAAGCCTGATTTATGAGCAAGAGGCGTACTTACCGACTCTGCGTCCCTTAATCCCCCAAAAGTAAATAATGGCGTTGGGCCTATATATCCACGTTCCGTTTTGTCCGCAACGCTGCCCCTACTGCGCCTTTGCCACGATTGTCGGCCAAGAAGACCGCCACAGCCTATATGCCGAAGCGATATGCCGAGAAATTGAGTCTTGGGCCCATTTATCGGGACCGGTGGAGACTGTGTTCTTGGGCGGAGGCACCCCGAGCCAAGTCGAGCCGGCGTTAATTGGGCAGATGCTTGAGGCAGTTCAGCGACATTTGGGGCTACACCCAGACGCGGAAATTGCGATTGAAGTCAACCCTGGGACCGTTGACCGCGAAAAATTCGCAAGGCTAAAGGCGTTCGGGTGCAACCGCATCAGCATTGGCGCGCAGGCTTTGCGTGATGCCGATCTGCGGCACTTGGGACGGCAGCATAGCTCAGCCGATGTCGAGAGGGCGTACGAAGCGGCCAGAGCGGCTGGTTTTGCCAATGTGAGCTTGGATTTGGTGGCCAATGTACCTAGGGGCTCAGAGGCCGATTGGCACTTTAGTGTCGAGCGGGCTATAGCCTTGGCCCCAGAGCACCTTTCGGTCTATAGCCTCACCATTGAAGAAGGTACGATCTTCGCTCAACGACAGCGTCAGGGCTTGCTGGAATCTGTCGCGGACGACTGTCAGGCTCGCACCTTGGAATGGACCGACGCTCGGTTAGTGACGGCTGGCTATGAACACTACGAGATTTCGAACTACGCCCGTCTTGGCTATCGCTCGCGCCACAACTGGGGCTACTGGACGGGGGTTCCTTACTTAGGTGTTGGGCTCGGGGCCCATAGCTTCATCTCTGGAAAGCGATTTTGGAATACGCGAGATCTCAATGCCTATCTCGACGCTATGCACCAAGGCCGGTCGCCGTGCGCAGGGGAGGAGACCATAGCCCTGGACACGGCCCGCAGAGAACGTCTATGGCTGGGTTTGCGCACCATAGAGGGTGTTGAATTGACCCAAGAAGAGGTCAGCCGCATCCAGAGCAACAGGCGCTTTGCCGAACTGGAGAAAGTTGGATACGCCGAGCTCGAAGGCCAGAGATTGCGTTTGACTCGGGCGGGGTTTTTGCTGGCTGATGCCTTGAGCGTGGAACTGGACCGGATCGTGGAAGAGGGGCAATAGGACGCGCTTGTATATTGCAAGAAAAAAAGGCCGTTCCCAGTAAGGAACGGCCTTTTTAATTAGTGGTGGGGGGAGCAGGATTCGAACCTACGAAGGCATAAGCCAACAGATTTACAGTCTGCCCCGTTTGACCGCTTCGGTATCCCCCCGGCGAATTTTCAGGTACCGCTAGCTAGCGTTTTAAGCACCTGGTGCCGCGAAGGATGGCGCAGCTTACTGAGCGCCCGCTCTTTGAGCTGGCGGATGCGCTCGCGCGTGAGGTTCATCATGTCGCCGATTTCCTCGAGCGTCAGGGCCTCGTTGCCGTCGAGGCCAAAATAGAGCCTGATAATGCGCAATTCGCGCTCCTCAAGGGTTTCCAAAGCCGTCTCGAGCTGCTCCCGGGCCGATTCGCTCAGGATATCGGCATCTGGGGCCGCAGCCGTATTGTCGGCCAAGGTGTTGAGCAGGCTGCGCTCGTCGTCGTCGGTGAAGGATTCGTCGAGCGAACACACGGCGCGGGCGCTGAGAATGGTCTCTAGAACCTCTTCGGCCGGGACTTCAAGTTCAGCGGCGATTTCCTCTATGTCAGGTTCACTGGCGCGATGCTGCCCCAATTTGCGCGAGGCTTTGGAAATATCCTTGAGCAAACTGACCTTATTGAGAGGAAGGCGCACGGTGCGCACGTGCTCGGCGAGGGTTTGGAGAATGGACTGACGGATCCACCAAACCGCGTATGAAATGAACTTGTAGCCCTTGGTGCCATCGAAGCGATCTGCCGCCGTGATGAGGCCGAGATTGCCGGCGCTGATCAGGTCAGAAAGGGACAAACCGCGGTTTTGGTACTTCTTAGCCACATCGACGACAAATCGCAAATTGGCGCTGATCATTTCTTCGCGGGCATGCATATCGCCATTTTTGATGCGATCGGCCAATTCTACTTCGCGTTCTCTCGAAAGGGGCGTGGATTCAGCAATATCGTCGAAATAGAGTCGGAGGGTGTTCTCCTCGTCGTGCAGATTATGCATAGAGCCTCTCATCGTACAGGGGAGTTGCCTGCACGGCAGGTCTTGTGCCGTGTCTCACAGCAGCGAAATACTCTCGGTGCAATGGCAAGCGTATCATAGGTACGGGCGAAACTAACTGATTATACATAAGGAGTAGCGCTGCGTCAAGTTGTTTGCGAAGGCACTTGCGTGTCTTAAGCAAGGTGGCGGTATTCGCCGGCCTTATCCCAGTCCACTAGGCTGCGGCCGTTTAGGTCCCAGACGACTCGGCCCGCTCTCAGCGTTAGCTCGCATTCGAGTTTTTGCTGGCCCCGCATGCGCGCCCGGCCTGAATCGACAAAGGCAAAATCCCCTTCGTGCAGGGCGAAAGCCGCTAGGTCGGCTTCGGCCCCGATACTGAGATGCCCTAGCTGGGGGTGCCTGATTACCTCGGCTGGTTTGTGCGTCGAGCGATAGATGACCTCTTTCAACGTCATGCCGAGGCCGAGGAATTTGGACATAGTTATGGGCATGGTGGCGTTGGGCAGCATGCGGCTGGACTTGTGTAGATCCGTGCTAATGGTATCCGGAGGGAAGTCTTGGGCCATAGCGGGTACGGCAATGCGAAACCAAAAGGAGCCACCGCCGTGCCCCGTGTCAAAGACAATGCCGCGCTGTCGGGCTTGGCGCACGTAGTCTGCGACTTTTTTGTCCTCGTCTAGTAGAGGGATGTGGGCGGCATAGAGGTGCGTGTGGATGTCCCCTGGACTCATGCGCTCGAGCAATTCCTCGTACGTGCGGGTGGGGCGGGGGGCAAAGTCGATCATGGCAATGGAGTCGCTCTGTCGCGCTGCCTCGATCGCGCCACCAGCCGACTCCCAACCCGGACCGCCGAAGTGGGCCGACTTGGCTCCGACGACGAACTCGCGGTACTGCTCAATCGCCGCGGCGCAGAGCGCGGGATCCATTTCGCTGACGTCTTGTTCGGGAGCACCGATCATGCCAGCGCCGACGATATTGACAAAGGCCAAGACGCGAGTCTGGGCAGGATCGATGATGGTGCGCTTGAAGTCGGCCATATCCTTCCATCCAGCACCGCCTGTATCTACTACGGTAGTTACGCCGTAGGGCAGAGCGTGCTGGTCGGGGAAGAGCCAGCCCTGATATCCTCCATAGACGTGGACATGGATATCGATTAAGCCCGGGGTGACATAGAGACCAGACACATCGATGACCTTCGCTGAACTGGGCTCAATTCGCTCGGCGACCGCAGCGACTAGCCCGTCCTTGACGGCAATATCGGCTGGTCCGTCGAGGTCGTTTTTGGGATCGATCAGATGCCCTCCTTGGATGATGAGATCAAAGTCACCGCTCATAATGGCCGTCCTTTCGCTCATGGGCCGCGTGTTGGAAGCATAGTAGAATAACCAACCGGCCAAGATGGAAGCAAGGGCTGGGTTCGCATTGCACAGAACGATTTTTTTTGGCAGATTTTCTCTGTCTAAAAACTGCCTTATTTAGGAGGAATACATGGCACGAACTGTGAAAATAGCCGTCACTGGAGCGGCTGGCCAGATCGGCTACGCTGTATTGCCGCGTTTAGCCTCGGGCGAGGTTTTCGGCCGCGACGTCCGGGTTTCGCTACACTTGCTGGAGATTACTCCGGCGCTCAAAGCCCTTGAAGGCGTGGTTATGGAACTCGACGACTGCGCCTTTCCGCTTCTCGACGACATCGTAATTACCGACCAAGCTGAGGTGGCTTTCGATGGGATCAATTGGGGGCTGCTGATTGGCTCCAAGCCGCGCGGCCCCGGTATGGAGCGGGGCGACTTAATTCG
>VXZF01000181.1 GCA_009845645.1 Gemmatimonadota bacterium
ACGGGCGGCGATGGTGCCGAGGCCGATAGTAATAACCAACCGCTTGCGCGCCACCTCCATGCCGCCTAAATCGGCGGCCGCAGCCGCTTGCGTCTCGTAGTTGACCTCAGTCAGCCGCGTCGTCGAGAAGTGGTCTGAACCGCGCACGTTGAAGCCAATGTGCCCGTCCGGGCCAATGCCGCCCAAAAAGAAGCCAATGCCGCCAAGGGCGCGGATCCGCTCCTCGTATTCCAAGCACCACTGATCGATCCTTTGCAGCGCGTCTTGCTGCACTTGCTCCAACAGGGTGCGCGCGGGCCGGTGGCGCAGCGACAAGTCAACCGCGCCATCGGGCCACACCTCGGCGAGGGTCTGGCCGGGCCGCAAGCCAATCTCCGCACAATTGATCAGCAGCGCTTTGGCCGGGTCGAGCCCAAAGCCGCCGATGTAGAAGCGGTTTACATAGCTGTAGAAACTGTTGTCCTGCTGGGGGTCTATTGGATAGAACTCGTCGATCTGCACGAAGTGCAAGCCACGCAGGTCCGGCTTGCTCGCCGGATCAACGCCGGCCTCTGCGAGCGTGCATTGGATCTCTGCTTCGTCCCAATGCCGCGTCAACTGCTGGACCCAACGGATGAAGTACTGCGGAGTCTTGCCCGTCGGCAGCGAGATCACGCCTTCGGGATGCTCCTGCACCCATTCGATGAAGCGCATCGCCGCTAACTTGCCCAGTCCTGGGAAGTTGTCCACCACAATGGTTTTGATCTTTTCAGTCGGCGGATAGAGCGCGTCAAAGGGTGAGGCGGCTACGGCGCGGCATTCTACAGGGGTAAGGTCTTCGGTATGTGCCATGATGGGGAGTGAGGAATGGGGAGTGGCAGTAGATAGAATCTAAAGTACTACCACAATACCACAAAAAGTAGGATGCTCGCCACCGCCAAATAAACCCCGATCCACACCCCCGGCCGCAAATACCAGCGCGGGCCGTCCGCGCCGACCGCAAAGGGGTACTCCGGTCGAATGGGTGCTTCCGTCAGGGTCTTCTGCAACCAAGTGCCCTCCAGCACCGCGAGCCGCTGGCCCATGTGCTGCCGCAGCGCAGCCGGATCTTCGTGACGAACGTAAATCAGCCCGCGCAATTCTTCGTCGCGCACCGGACCGCGCCGCCAGTCGATCACCTTTGAAGCGATGAGCATACTCAGCGCAGGCAGCACCAAGTTCCACAGATAGGTCCACCAAGTATTCTGGTACCACACCGGTAACGGCCACTCGTTGAAATCGGCCAAGATCGCCGACATCCCATAGCCAAGCCCCACCAGCAGACCGACGATTCCGGTCTCGCGGTGTACGCGCGTAAAGACCCCCATCAAAATGACCGTCATCAGCGGCACGGCAATAGCCCCGGCCAGCCGCAGGTAGAACAGCAGCATCCCCTTCTCGCCCAAAAAGGGCACGTACACAAAGCCCAGCGCCAGAATGATCGGCACCGAGATCCGGCCCACCTTGGTGTAGTGCGCGTCCGTGCCGTTTTTGACGATAAAGCGCGCGTACACGTCGCGCACAAACAGCGAGGAAATGCCAATGCCGATGGAGTCGAAAGTCGAGTACCCAGCCGCCACCAGCCCAGCGACCACCAGCCCAACCAACCCAGCGGGCAGGTACGCTTCGATCATCAGCGGATAGGCCTGATCGACGATTTCCAAGCCGGGAAACTGCGCCCGCGCCATGGGCCCCAAGCTGACGTTGAAAAACAGGCAGATCGCCGTGGCGATGCTGGCCACCAGCGCGGCCATTTTGAAGTCCCACTCCGAGCGCGCACCGAGGAAGCGGATGGCCTCGTACTGGTTGATGACCGCGTACGTAGTCAATACCACCAAAAAGCCGAAGATTACGATGAAGGGAGGCACACCAGGCGGCGAATAGCCACCAACGTGCAGCAGCGTATCCGACAGCCCTTCTTCCACGGCCTCCAGCCGCGCCGTCACTCCATCCCAGCCGCCCAATCCCGAATAGACAAATCCCCACAGCACAAAAGAGGCCACGATCATCGTCGCGCTTTGCAGCGCATCGGTCAGCACCCCAGCCCGCAAGCCACCGCGCACGATGTAGAGCACCGAACTGAGCGCCACGCCCATCACCACTAACCAGCAAGTCGTCTCCTCGATTCCGGCGATGATATTGAGCACCAGAAACATGGAAAAGAAGATGTTGCCCAGCACATTGGTCCGCGACTGGACGTTGATCAAGACGGCTAGCAGGCGGGCTGCTGGCCCAAAGCGGAACTCCAGCCACTCGGCGTTGGTAAAAACCCCCGAGCGGTACATCGGCACGATGACAAAAAAGCTGAGCACGGTCCACCCCACGGCAATCCCCAACCACCACTGCGCCAACTGCGACAGCCCGAGGTTGTAGGACCCGCCGACAATGCCGACGTAATCGCCACTATCAACGGCCGTGCCAAACGCCGACAGCCCGATCACCCACCAAGGCATGGACTTGGCCGCGAGGTACCAATCGAAGCTCTCGCCCTTGTTGCGGAAGGCAATCAGGCTGTAGGCGACGATGCCGCCGTTGAGCACTACCACGACGGCCCAGTCTAAAGCAGTCATCGCATCACGGGGCTGGTAGGTGGTATCCGTCCTTGCCGACTGTTATCTTGGCCAAGATGCCAGGATTTTCCGGCGGCGCGCCCCCGCCGTAGGTGACGTAGAGCGTCTTGCTCTCCTCGCCGCGGCCAAACGCCACATTGGTCGGGACCACGGGCGTGGGGATATAGCCCAGTTCCTCACCACTGGGCGCATACACCACAATGCCCGGGCGCGTCACGTCGCGCACTGCTACGTACAGGTTGCCCTCGACATCGACGACTAGGCCATCCGGCCCGTCTTCGGGATAGTAATCAACGAGCACCTCGCGGAAGGTGGCCGTGCCGTCGGGATGCAGGTCGTACGCCAACAGCGCCATCCGGCCCTTGTGCGCCGGCATGTCTAGCAATTGGAAGATCCCCGTATTGCCGTTGTCGTTGCTCACCACGTAGAGCGACTGCTGGTCCGGGGACACGCAGACGCCGTTGGGCTTGCCCGCGTCGGTAATGATCCGCTCAATGGTGCCGTCCAAGTCAATGCGATAGACCGCCATCACCGGCTGGTCAATAGGTTCGTGCCCCAGGTAGCGCGGGTCGCTGAAGTAGATGCGGCCCTTTTCGTCGATGGAAATATCGTTGGGGGCGTTAAAGGGGCGGCCCTCGTACAGCCCGGCGATGATCTCGGTCTTGCCGGTTGTAAGGTCAGTGCGCGTCACGCGCCGCCCCCCAAAATCCGCTCCTTCAGCGGCAATCAGCCGACCCATCGCGTCGAACTTGAGGCCGTTGGACATGCCGCTGGGCGAGCGGAAGACCGCGGTCTGGCCGGTCTGGGGATCGTAGCGCCAGATGTGCCCGGCCTGCATCCCCGATTCCATGGAAAAGGTAATGTCGCTAAAGTAAACCGAGCCATCGAAGGCCACGGCCGGCCCCTCGGAAAAGAACGCGCCGTCGAAGAGCACTTCGAGCTTGGCACCCGGGGGTATAATCGACGGATCGCCCATCGGCTCTTGGGCGAAGGCCGTGCTGGCGACCAAGGCCAGCGCGATTGTGGCGAGACGTTGCATCATGGTATCTCTCCTTGGATTTGGATTATGTGAAAATGTAGGGGGCGGTTTGCAAACCGCCCCCTACACCTACCGATTCGGCGCAGATGCGTAACATCAGTTGGTCAAGAAAACACCGCATCGTACAGCCGCCGGACGCCTTGGCAATGCCCCTCCAAGACCACCTCTAGCGGCTCGTCCAGTTCCAGCAGTTCAGTTAGGATTTGGCGGTCCTCCTCCTCTTCGGGCACCGCGTACACCGGCTGAGCCTCCTGAATCTGCAGCAAGTTCTCTAGCTGCCGCAAAAAGCGGTAGGCCTCCTTTAGGGTCTGGGCGTCCGCTGGCACAAGCAATTCGGCCCGGCGCAAGCGCTCAATCGCCGTCAGGGTATTATGGGCGCGGATTTGGGGATGGGTATGGCCGTTGAGTAGCTGCAAGCACTGGACGATGAATTCGATGTCGCGGATGCCCCCAGGCTGTAGCTTGATATTGTTGTCGCCGGCCCTACTCGCTATTTCGGCTTCGATGCGCTGCTTGACGCGGGCAATCTCTTGGCGCGGGTCGTCCGCGAAATGGCCCGGAAAGACAAAAGGGACCAGCATCTGGCGAAAGCGCTGCCACACTTGAGTTGAACCAGCGGCGCGGCGGGCCTTAATCAGCATCTGGCGCTCCCACAACTCGCCCCGTTCCTCGTAGTAACTCAAGTAGCTGGCCAAGGGTCGCACTAAGGCTCCATCAATTCCGTCGGGCCGCAGCCGCATGTCAACGCGATAAAAAAATCCCTCCCCGGTCATCTCGGTCAACAACTGGATAAGCCGTTCGCCCAAGCGCCGAAAAAACTGGCCGTTATCTACTGAATAGCCGCCGCGCGGAGCGCGCGTTTCGCCTTCTTCGTCGTAGATGAACAACAAATCGATATCCGAGCTGTAGTTGAGCTCTTGGCCGCCGTACTTGCCCAAGCCCACCACGCAAAACTTGGCCGGCCGGCCGCGCTCGTCCAGCGGCCGACCCCAGCGCAACAGCAACTCTTCCCAAGCCCACTTTAGGGCCTGATCTACGATCCCGTCGGCCAAGTCGGCCAGTTCGCGGCCGACCTGCCGCACGTCTTTCATTCCCAGCACTTGGGCCGCGCCCAACCGCAGTAACTCGCGCCGCTGGAATCGGTACAAGTCCGCGAGGGGATCGTCACTATCCGTCTCTTCGATTAGGGCGCGGCGCAGGGTGGACAGAGCCAACGGCTGGCTCAGGTACGTCGTCTCGGCCAGCAGCCAATAAAGGTGCGCCGGGTCGCGCATCAATGCATCAGTCAAAAAGCCGCTGTAGCTCAAAATCTGCGCCAATTGCTGCCCCAAGATGGGAGTGTCGTTGGTCCGGTGATGCAGCGTCGTAATCCCGCCCGCTCTCTGCAAGAACCGCTCCAACCGCCGCAGGGATTGGTCGGGCTGGACGGACTGGCTCACCGCCGCCAGCAGCGACACTGGGGGATCTAAGGCGTAAACTGGCCCCGCCAAATCGACCAATAGGTCCAGCCGTTGCAGGGCTTGATAGGGCTGGTCAAAGCCCAATTGAGCTAGGGTATGGCACGCTGGCCCGGTCGCTTCTTCATAGACCCGATGGGCTAGACGCATACTCTCTTGGAACGCAGGCATCAAGCGCCTCCTTTAATGCTCACGCCCTCGGCGGCCACGGGTCCAGACAGGCCCCGGTCGGCCGCGGTCCAGTCGGTCGCCAGCGGAACACATCATACGACTGGTATTCCAAATCCAGCCACGGCGTCTCCAGCCGCTTGTACCCCTCGTAGCGCGAAGTCAGCGCCGCTTCAAGAACGCCGCTGGTCAACAGTGTGCGTTCGACCGGATACTGGGCCTCGCCGCTCAGGAACATCTCTTCGACGTTGAGCGACAGATAGCTGAAGTGCGCGTACGCCCCTTCCGGCCCGCCGTGCCCCTGGGCGTGAAACTCGCAGGCTTGCACCTGTCCGTCGACCCGCGCCGCGTACGCCAAATCGTGGACGTAGCCGTTGAGCATCAGTACGGCCCCTCGCAAGCCGTCGCTGTATTCCACCACAAAAAGCGCCGGATTTTGGCAGTGTTCCTCCATCGCCCCTTCAGGTTTATCGACAATGGTCGCGCAGGCAGCCTCTGCTAGTTCCCACGACCACAATCCCTCATCCGCGGCCCGCCACACGGCCTCTCCCTCCAGACAAGTCACCGCAGCCACTCCCGTCTCACCTCCCCGCCGCCGCTCGACCATGCACTGGAGCACTTCGAGCGTGTGGAACCCGTAGATATCCAACCCGGAAAACCCTATCGCCACCGCCTCCTCCACCGGAGTTTCCAACTCGTGCTCGACCCAAGGCTGCCGCCAACACACCGGCAGCGAAGACCCACCCATAAACGCCGCTCCCACTGCCTGCGCCCGTTGGTACATCCACAGCGCATCGGTCCAGCTATAGGACAAGTGCTTGTCGTTGAACACCGGCACTCCCCGCTTCGACGTCGCCATCACCCCGCATATTTGTTCCATAAAGTAGCGGCGCGGATAGAGCTGCTGCTCCTTTTCGTTCCAAGCGTAGTCCCCGTGCTCGCCAATGGACAGCACCCCATCCACTGCCAGTTCTCGTCCCCCCAGACACAGCGCCGCTGAGATGCTGTTAAAAATCGGCACCCCGTGCTCTTGGGCCATCGCCCGTCCCATATCGTTCTCGGGAAACTGGTCAATGTACATAGACGCGATCTCGACCCTCGGCGCGCACAAGCCCTCGTCCGTGGGAAAGCCCTTGAGGAACTTGGAGACGATCACGTCGGCGTGCGACCGAGGGCGGTATTCGGTGATGATCGCCGCGATTTTCTTTTTGC
>VXZF01000654.1 GCA_009845645.1 Gemmatimonadota bacterium
TAGTTGAGTCTTATATTTTTTTGTTGTTTTTATTTACATATTAATTTTTATAGGACATTTTCTATTCTGCGAATCACGTGTTGGCCCGCTTTCTCTAGGTCCTCGGCTTCAAGATCGTACCCGAGCACTTGCACAGCTACCGGCCCGACCTCAAACTGCTCGTCCACATCGCTGCTCGGATAGAGCAAAAAGGCGCGGTGCGTACCGAGTTGCACCGCATAGGCAACCACCTGCTGCACATCGCTTTCTACAGGACCATCGGCCTTGTATTTTGCATCTATTACCGCCAGTGGCTGCCCGGTTGTCACTGAAAACAGAGCCATGTCCAAGCGGAAGGAAAGCCGCTCTGTTCCCTTCAGTCGCGTGTGATATTGGGCTTTTAGTTCGACCTCGTGGTTGAGCTTGTGGTCGATGAATGCCGTACAGAACCGCTCGAATAAGGTCGGCATGTGCAACAGGTATGCCGGCCCGTCCTCGTCCCCAAGCCCCCAAGCCGGACTGCGCTGTTGGAGCAAAGGATAACACAGGGCATGCATGGGTCGGTAGTCCTCATTTAGCCGGTGGTACGCTACGCCGAGGCAATCTGCAGGGCTAATGCGGCGGTAATTTAGCTCGCTCAGCACCCACCAAGCTCGACCAACCATTTGTCGAACGCTTTCACGGCGAAAGGCAAAGCGCCTCAGGCCATGCAGAGCGCTGGCCAAGATGCGGTTGTCGGTGATATCGGGTGTGTGCTCTGCAAACCGACAGTAGGGATGGACGCCCAGACCGCTGCGCTCGGGGTACATGCGTCCTCGTACCCACCGACTGGGACCTTCGCGGGTTTGGTAATCCCAAAACAGCCCGCGCCGCACCCGTTGCAAAACCTTACGCGCGAGGACTTCGGCCCAAAACTCGTAAATATCCCCCATCGTGGCTGGAGCCTTGTGCTCACTGATCTTAGGCAACTGATAGGCGTACTCCAGCATGGGCAAGAGCAGTGAGCAGCGTATTTTGGGATTGATTTCCAAGGCGGCATCCGCGCCCAATGGCACCACGCCGACATAGCCCCGCGACCTAAGCTGATAACACTGGCCATTGAGTGGGCTAGGGAAGCCGAACTCCAGCTCTTTTGGATATTGGGCGTGCAGGTACATGGCCTGTTCGACCGCAAGCTCGGCCGCCGGAATCGCGGCCACTTCCTCTTCGATCAGTTCGTAGCGTCGCACGCCTAATCCTGCAAACGCCCGGCGACCTTGGACCAGCGAAAGCGCGCCATCTGGTCCGGGCGATCGAAAAACACCTCCTCCAGATACGGCTCGACTTCACCTTGCCAAATGTGCGCCAGCGCCGTTGCGAGATCGGCGACCATGAAGAAAGAAATGCCCAGTTCGCAGTCTTCATCCCCAATGGATTGATTTACTTCTTTTAGTAGCGCGACCAATTTCTCCGGGGGTACGCCCTTGTTATCGATATAATTTGCCAAAAGCTGGTAGTTGGGCCGCAGACGGATAAAGCTAAATCGCCGCCGCATAGCTTGGTCAACCAAGGCGATCGACCGATCGGCCGTGTTCATCGTACCGATGAGATACACGTTGGCGGGAATCGAAAACTCGGGGCCGCCACCGGCCAGCGCGATTGGGCGATGACGGTATTCCAACAGGTACATTAGCTCGCCGAAAACGCGCGCGAGGTTTGCGCGGTTTATTTCATCGATGATCAGCACACAGGGCTTTTCTCCGGCTTGGCGCGCCTTGTCGCAAAACTGCAGAAAGTGCCCCGCGGCCAATTCGTAGTGCAGCGCGCCCTCTACCACCTGGGGCCGAATCCCCTGGACGAAGTCCTCGTACGCGTACGAGGTGTGGAACTGCACGAGTTCGCTAAAACCGCCGCCATCCACCAGATAACGCGCCAAGCGCTCGGCCAAGTACGTCTTGCCGGTGCCGGGTGGGCCGTATAGAATGAGTTGCTGCTTGCGCCGCCATTGGTCAATCCAGCCCTTCAATTGGTCGGCACTGTAGCCGGTCTCTGCGGTGAAGGCTTGGGGGTCGTAGCTTGCGCCCACACGGGTGCCGCCGCGAGCATGACGTTCTACTGCCCCTTGTATCTGTTCCATTCGCCGCTCAAGCTCTCTTTCTAAAACGACCGGCTGCAATTGCTCGACCTCAAAGGGCCTAACGCGTAGGTCCAAACCCGTTTGACGCAAGAAGTTCGGCTTAACGGACGCACAGCGATACACCCTCAGCACGGTCAGCCAAATGTCCCGCTCAATCCCCGCCCGCCATGCTTCGACAACTTGGTCTGTCCACGGCGTCAGTTCGGCAGCCAGAGCGCTGACCCAAGTGGCATTGGGCAGCTTGAAGTAGCCGATGGGCACGGCCAGCGAATTCACCAGCTTTTTCTCTGCCCAGCACTCGGCTTGCTCCGCGTCTCTAAAGTCTCCCGGCGACCACCCAGTGTCCACTTTCCCCTTGGCGTAATAACACGCGACTTCACTTTCCCATAAAGGCATGGCTTTTAGTAGCCGCGTGCCGCGGATGATCGCCACAGTTTCGCCCGCTACTAGGGCGGCGACTTCAGGACCAGGGCGGCGCAAAAGGCGATCGTACGGCCCGGTCAAAGGCTTGTCTAAGCGCAGGCGGATAGATTTTAATTGAGCCATTGCACGAATCCCCTATGCAAAATAATAGGTTTAGGCCGCTCTTTTCAAAATCCGGGGCTTTTTTATTTTTTGCTCCACCCCTAGCCCCGCAGGGTTTCCTTGCCCCACCGACTCTCTCTGACCATATCCAAGCTAGCGCCCAAACAATGGATGGGCTTGCTATTGGGTACCACAGCCCTCCTTTTAGGCTTTGCTGCCCCGTTGACCGCGTTACCTATCCCCGTGCAAAACGCCCTTGGCATCGCCCTTTTTGCCCTGTTCTTTTGGACTACCGAACCCATACCCATCGCGCTAAGTTCGGTAGGGGTGCTCGCCCTGATCCCGGCCGTTGGTTTGCTGAGTTTCGAGCAGAGCTTAGCCCCTTTCGCCTCCAAGACCGTCTGGCTCGTCCTCGCCGGCATGGCCCTGAGCTTGGGAGTGGCCAAAACGGGTCTCGGAGACGCGCTGGCATCTTGGCTCCAGTCCCGTCTGTCGCAACGCCCCTTTTTCCTACTCTGCCAATTGCACTTGATCGGACTGGCGACGGCCTTCCTGATCCCGTCCGGGGTAATCCGCGTCCTGTTCTTGATGCCGATTGGCATCGCCCTCGTCGAACGCCTGCACATTCGTCCATCGCCGCATCTCAAGGCCGCGGTCCTGCTCTCCTTGCTTTGCAGCACGTACTTTGGTGGTTGTGGGCTTTTGACCGGCTCTGTGCCCAACTTGGTCTTGGCTGGGCAATACGAAAAAACCCAAGGCGCACCCATATTTTGGGCCACTTGGCTGTATTGGATGTTTCCGGTCATCGGCTTTTTGCGAACGCTGGTATCGCTCGGCGTGATCTGGATGCTTTTCGGCCGCCAGCTCGACGGTCACGTTGTCCAGCGGGCCCCTTCTCCGCGCAGTGCACCGCTGACCCGCATCCAGCGGCGCGCCCTGTACATTTTGCTTGCGGGCGTGGGCTTGTGGGCCACCGACCTCTTGCACCACATCCAACCTGTCTATATTGGCTTGGGCCTAGTGGTATTGTTCCTCTGGCCGCGCTGGGGACTGCTCCGTTTTGGCGACTTAGTCAAGGTGCGTTTCGCGCTTTTAGCCTACATTGTCGCTCTGCTCACGTTGGGCCATGCCTTGGACGCGGCCGGATTTAACCACCTGTTCATCGCGGCTTGCAGCGAGTATCTGGCATTGGAGGAATACGGCTGGCTGGGCAAGCATCTATCACTTTGTTTGGTCGCCCTGCCCCTCGATTTCCTGATGGATATCGCCGCGGTAGCCGGCGTGGCAACCATCCCCCTGATGGAGCTAGGCGCTCAGCATGGAATCGCACCGCTGCCGGCGGCATTCAGCGTGGCTATGGCGACAACTTTGGCCTTCTTGCCCTATCAGTCAGCCCCTTTCATGGTGGCCTATGGTTTTCGGCAGCTCTCCATGCAGCAGCTTGTCCTCGCCCAGGGCCTTATTTCCACAGCATCCTTAGTCCTGCTCTGTCCGCTCAACTTGCTCTATTGGCGGTGGCTAGGGCTGATTTGACGCGCATTGGCGTTTATGATGCCCAATGCTTATGATAAATCAAGTCATGTCTACAGCCATCGCCAATGTCCTCGCCCAGCGCTACGCCAGCCAAGCGATTCAAGATCTGTGGTCTGAACGCGGTCGTATCGTCCTCGAGCGCGAACTGTGGATTGCCATCCTCAAAGCACAGCGCGACCTAAAGTTGGATGTGCCTGACGCAGCCATAAGCGCCTACGAGCGCGTCAAGGACCAGGTTGACCTCGAATCCATCGCTCGACGCGAAGCCGTTCTGCGGCACGATGTCAAGGCGCGTATTGAAGAGTTTTGCAGCCTTGCAGGCTGCGAGCACATTCACAAGGGTATGACCAGCCGCGATCTGACCGACAATGTCGAGCAGTACCAGATCCTTCGCTCCTTGCAGCATATGCAGGTCAAGTACGTGGCCCTCCTCCTGCGCCTGGGGCAGCGAGCGCTGCAATGGAAAGAGCTTGCGGTCGCTGGTAGGACCCACTACGCAGCCGCACAACCTACGACTCTCGGCAAGCGCCTCGCCATGTTCGGCGAGGAAATGCTGGTCGCCTTTGACCGCCTCGCCGAACTCGTCCAGCACTATCCCCTGCGGGGTCTAAAGGGCGCGGTCGGCACAGCCGTTGACCAACTGACCTTACTCGCCGACGACGCCGACAAGCTCGGCCAACTCCAAGGCCGAGTGCGGCACCACCTCGGCTTCCAACGGGAGCTAGGGGCCGTCGGCCAGATTTATCCCCGCAGCCTCGACTTTGAGGTGTTAAGCTGCCTCTACCAACTCGGGGCTGGCGTTGCCAATCTGGCTCGGGTGATTCGCCTGATGGCCGGCCACGACATGCTCACTGAGGGCTTTGCCGCCGGACAGGTCGGCTCTTCGGCTATGCCACACAAAATGAACTCCCGCAGCAGCGAGCGAGTCAATGGATTGCAGGTCGTCCTTGGCGGCTATGTCCACATGCTGGGTGCGCTGGCTGGCGATCAGTGGTTTGAAGGGGACGTTTCCTGCTCGGTCGTGCGCCGCGTAGCCCTCCCCGATGGATTCTTCGCCTTTGACGGCATGCTCGAAACCACGCTCCATATCCTCGACGATATGGGCGTCTATGAAGCGGTAATTGCCCGCGATCTCGACCGCTATCTGCCCTTCCTCGCTACTACGACGCTGCTAATGGAAGCTATCCAACGCGGTGCTGGCCGCGAACAGGCCCACGCTGCTCTCAGAGAGCACGCCCTAGCTGCAGCTATTGACATGCGCGAACAAGGCCAGAGCACCAGCGAATTGGCACATCGCTTGAGCGTGGATCCGCGCTTCCCGCTCAGCGAAAAGGAGATCGCCGCCACGATCTCCCGCAGTCGTCGCCTCACGGGTGCGGCCACCCAGCAAGTCGAGTTTTTCGTCGGCCGGGTAGAAGAATTGGCCGCAACCTATCCAGAAGCACACGCAATCGAAAAGGGGCGGCTGCTCTGACTTCTATGCGATACAATCGAGTCTTGCTCAAGCTGAGCGGGGCAGCCATCTCCGGAACGCACGATGTGGGCTTCGATCCCGAGTCTCTAGAGTATATCGCCGACGAAGTCCTCAACCTGCATGCCTGTGGGGTCGAAATATCCATCGTCATTGGCGGCGGCAATATATTCCGCGGCACGCTCGCCAGCCAGTGGGGCATTGAACGGGCCGAAGCCGACAACATCGGTACGATGGGCACGGTGATCAACAGCCTGATGCTGCGCGGGGTCCTCACCTCTAAATCCGATGTCGAAGTCCGGGTGATGAGTGCCATCCCCATCAACACAGTAGCCGAGCCTTTTATTCGACTGCGCGCGATTCACCACCTAGAAAAGCACTACATAGTCATCTTTGCCGCTGGCATTGGCAATCCGTACGTCACTACGGACTACACCGCAGCCCAGCGCGCGATTGAGACGCGGTCCCAAGCCCTGCTTTTTGCCAAGAATCAAGTCAGCGGCATCTTTACCTCTGACCCTCACGCCGATCCCCACGCGCGGCTATACCGACGGATGCACTACAACACGATTATCCAAAAAAACCTCACCATCGCCGACCAATCCTCCGTCTTATTAGCGCGCGATCACAAGATGCCCATGCATTTTTTTGACTTCTCAGGCAAGGGAACCATAGAGCGCATCTGCCACGGCCAAGACATAGGCACTTTAGTGACCGATGTGGATGAAGACATCGTAGAATAGACAAAAAGGCCGTCCCCCGTTCGGGGGACGGCCTTTTCTCATCAGGGTTTTATTTTTTTGTTAGAATTGGTATGCGAATGAGAACCGATGGGCAC
>VXZF01000686.1 GCA_009845645.1 Gemmatimonadota bacterium
GCATATTCTCGTATAGTTCGACGTAGCTTTCTTGGGATGCGTCGATATAGGGGATGTTGTACCAGATCCAGTCGACTAGCGTTTCGCTTTGCTCGGTCTCGGCCGTGGGAAAGGCGGGGAGGACTTCCTCGTATTGGGTGGAGACCGTTATGAGCCAGCGCTCCTGAAAATCGCTGCGCTTGCCGTCGCCTTGGCTGGCGTAGCTACAGCCGCCATTGAGCTGGACGAGGCGCTGAGATTCTGCTTCGGATGGGGCGTATAGGGTGGAAGCACGCGAGTAGTGCCAATCCACGAAACTAGACAGAAAGTAGCCCGCAGTGCAGAGGATGCGCGGGTAGTTATCGCCGAAGTTGAAATAGGGAATGGTGATCAGGCGTGGGTGCAAAGCCCCGGTGACTCGGCCGAGCGCGAGGCCGGTGCCTTTGCCCTGCCCGCCCTCGATTTCCACGACGAGCGACTTGCCGTGGATGCGGAGTCGGTAGAGGAAGTTGGCTTGTTCCTCTCCTAGTTTCCACTGCCAGCGGGCTTCGACGCAATCGCCGACTTGCTCGCAGGAGATGAAGTGCCGCTCTACTTCTTCGCTGTCAGGTGGTCGAACCGAGCCTCCCATTACCACGGCAATCCCGCCGTCTTCGGCTGGTGTGATTGGGTCGCCATTGTTGACTTCCAACTCGATATCGGCGAAGGTTCCATCAATTGGCGTGTAGATAAATTGGACCACGGCAGAGACGGAGCGGCTCTCAAAGACAAAGGAAATACCTTCTTTGCGGATCGAGGTTTCGACTTCTTCTTGGAGTGTGGGAAAGATCGAGGGTTGGCTTTGGCTAGCGGATGCGGGTTGTTGCTCGCCCAGAGCCGTCGCCGCTCCTGTGAGGTCTGCCATGAAATGTCCTGACTCAGCGCGTTTTTAATTTTTCCAAAGTCAAATAACTTAGATAATAAACGAGAGTATGTCAAACTGACGGCCCTTTGGTTTGACCGGAGGGCGAAGCCGATCTATCTTATTGTTTTTATAATAACTTTAGTGGTGTGTAAACCGGCTTGAAATCAAGGGATTGCATAGTAGTTGGCGGTGGGGCCGCCGGGATGATAGCGGCCATTGTCGCCGCCGAGGCGGGCGAGCGGGTGACCCTGCTCGAAGGCAGTGGAAAATTGGGGCGAAAAATATTGATTTCGGGCAATGGGCGCTGCAACCTGACGAATAAGGCAGCGGACGATCTCAGGCATTACCACGGCACGCATCCGCGTTTTGTCCGCAGTGCGCTAGAGCAATTCCGCCTAGACGAAACTTTGGCATTTTTTACCGATCTAGGGGTCGAGTTCCGCGAAGAGAAACGGCAACGCCTCTTTCCGGTGTCGGATCAAGCGCAGTCGGTTGTCGATTTGCTCGCGGACCGCATGCGCTACCTAGGCGTCCGCGTCGAAACCAATGCCAAGGTGGTGGGTATGAGCCGCACTTCCAACTCGTCTCACTTTGAGTTGCACGACGCTGAGGGGCAGTGCTACACCGGGGCGCGCGTGATATTGGCTAGCGGCGGCGTCAGCCTCGCCCGCTTGGGAGCCGACCGCTCGGGTATGGATTTGGCAGTAGCCATGGGGCATCAACTCACCGACCTCAAGCCCGGGTTGGTGCCCCTAATCAGCCCGGAAAAATACGTCGCCCGCATGCAAGGGCTTAAGATCCGGGCCGAAGTGCGCGTTGCGCTCAAAGGAGGGCGCGAGGCCGTTGACACAGACGACTTGCTCTTTGCGAAATACGGGGTTTCCGGGTTTGCCATATTAAACCTCAGCGCTCGCTTGGTGCCCGAGTTAGGGGCGAAACGCGCCGTGCTCCGGATCAATTTCTTCCCCGGCCGCAGCCCGGAAGCAATCAGTCAATTGCTCAAAGAGCGCTGGCAGCGCCATCCCCATCGCTCGCTCGAACTGAGCTTCGCCGGCCTGCTTTCCAGCAAATTGGTGCGGCCCCTCTTGGATCATTTGGGGTTTGACGCGGCGCAGCGGGTCGATCAGCTCAGCAAGGGCGCGCGCTGGCAGCTTGCTCAAAGTCTGACGAACTGGCCGATTGCGGTCAGCGGGCCGAGGCCCTTTGACTACGCCGAAGTGACGATTGGGGGCGTGCGCACCGAGGACATCAATCCCGATACGCTCGAATCCTTTTTGATCCCCGGCCTGTACTTTGCCGGCGAGATGGTTGACATTCACGCCGACTTGGGGGGATTTAACTTCCAATGGGCTTGGGCCAGCGGCGTTCTCGCCGGTCGCCGGTTGGGATCGTGAGTACTGGCGCGATTTGTCTGTAGCCGTAGATTGAAATAGATGCGAGCAGATGGGACAGGCCGGGTAGCCGGCATCATTTTGGCGGCGGGCATGTCCACCCGCATGGGACAGCTCAAACAGCTATTGCCCTTGGGGGGGCGGGCGGCCATTGAATGGATCGCCGAAGTCGTGGGGCAGCGGTTAGATGAGGCAGTGGTCGTACTTGGCCACCGCGCCGAGGAGATTGCCTCGGTATTGGCCGCTTATCCGGTCCGTCGGGTCGTCAATACCGACTATCAAACGGGCATGCTCTCTTCTGTGCAGTGCGGGGTGCAGGCTGTGGATCCAGCAGCCGATTACTTGATTTGCCTAGGCGATCAACCCCGGCTGAGTGGAGCCGTAGTAGAGCAGGTTTTACAGGAGAGAAACCAGGTCGGTGAGGGCATCATCATACCCACTGCCAACGGAAAAAGGGGGCATCCCGTATTGATCCGCAATGCCTATCGAGCGGAAATTTTAGGATTGCCGCTGAATGTGGGATTGAACGCGGTGACGCGGGGCCATCCCGAGGATACGCATGAGCTGCCCGTGGCAGAGGCCGCCATTTTGACTGATATGGACACGCCTGTCGACTACCAGCGCGAGTTGGCCCACTGGCCAGAGTAGATTATGGACGACATCCTCACTGAAATTGTCCGGCGCAAGGAACAAGGCGAGCGAATGGCCTTGGCTTCGCTCGTGTGGAGTACCGGCTCAATTCCCATGAGCGAGCGAGCTAAAATGATCGTCGCCGAGGAAGGGGACGTCGTCGGCACCATCGGCGGCGGATGCCTCGAAGCCGAGGTCTTGAGCGCCGGCCGCACCGCGCTGGAGACCGGAGAAAACCAGCTCATGCGCTACACCATGACGGAAAAACAAGCTGGGGAAAGCGGCTTAAATTGCGGCGGCAGCGTGCGAATTTACACCGAAGTTATCGAGCCGGACGAGGGGGCCGACTTCTATAGCCGAGTGCTAGCGGCGCGTCAGGCGCGCAGCGGTTGCGCGTTGGCGACCCTACTCAAAAGTCGTTTTGACAACACTGGGGAGGGGAGGCTGTGGCTAGGGGCTGACGGCAGCACCTATGGCTCGCTGGGCACGTCCGAAGCCGACCTCCAGGTGGAGGAGCACTTGCCCGAAGTTCTGGTGTGCGAGCGCGGCCTAGTTTGCGCGTTGGATCCTAGTGCCAAGCTGGGAGAGACTGCGGAAGTATTTATCGAGCCGTTCTTGCCCGAACCTGTGCTCTACGTCTTTGGCGGAGGCCACGTAGGCGGGCAAATTTGCGCGCTGGCCAAGAACGTGGGCTTTCGCGTCGTCCTCATTGATGACCGTCCGACATTTGCCAATCCCGAGCGGCATCCGCAGGCCGATGAGTGCTTAGTCGCTGGCATGGAGGAGGTGTTTGCCGATTTGCCCATCGACGACCAGTCCTACATCATCGCAGCCACGCGCGGTCACCAGCACGACGAAATCGTCGTTGAAGCGGCGATCAAGACGCCAGCGCGCTACATCGGGATGCTGGGCAGCGAGCGCAAGAAGCTCATTTTGTGGCGGCGGATCGCCGAGCGCGGCGGGGACTCGCAGCGCTTGGACGCCGTCTTTGCGCCGATTGGTTTCAACATCGGCGCAGATACCCCGGCCGAGATCGCGGTCAGCGTCGTCGCCGAGCTGATCGAGCAGCGGCGCGGAACGCCCAAAGTGTGGAAGACGAAGAGAAAAACTCATGGAGGATGAACTGCGCTACGGGGTGGCCGCCTGTCAGGTTGACCAACCCAATCCCACCGACCGCGCTGAAATGGCCCGCAACACCGCTCGCATGGTCGAAATGGTCGATATGGCCGTTGAAGGCTACGAGCCATTTATGGACATCAAGTTGCTGGCCTTTCCCGAATTTGGCCACGCCGCCCCGATCTATCCCACCGCCAAGAGCTTGCTGGCCAAATTGGCCGTTCCCATTCCCAACGAGCACACGGCCCGCTTGGAGGACAAAGCCCGAGAATTGGGCGTGTACATCCAAACGGCTACTTTTCTCGAAGAGGACCCCCAATGGCCGGGCAAGGTGTTCAATACGACCTGCCTGCTCGGGCCGGAAGGGCTGTGGTACAAGTACCGCAAGGTCAACCCTTGGATCCCTTGGGAAGTCCACGCTAGCCCCCACGACTTAGCCGACTACGAGGACGAACTGTTCCCGGTGGCCCAGACGCCTATCGGCTGCATTGGCGCGGCGATTTGCTACGACTGGCTCTTTCCCGAGCCACTGCGCCAACTCACAGCCAACGGTGCTGAAATCCTCGTCCGCGTCTCGGCCTATATGGACCCTTGGGGGGCGACGCCGCCGATGGATTGGTGGACGACGGTCAATCGTTGTCGGGCCTTGGAGAATACGGCGTATGTGCTCGCCGCCAATCAAGGAGCCGAGTTGAGTCACTATCCGCCTTTTTCTTGGCCGGGTGGTTCAATGGTCGTCGATTTTGACGGCCGCATCCTCGCGCAAGCCGACCCGGGGCCAGGGGAAAAAATCGTCGTCTCCGAAGTCGATATCGGGGCCTTGCGGCACGTCCGCAAGCGGCGCGCCGGCCACCACACCTTGGCCCACCTGCGCAGCGAGGCGTACCCTATGTACGGACAGCCATGCTATCCGCAGGGCAGCTTCTCCGCAGAGGACAATCACACCGTCGCCATGAACGAAGATCGCATCGCCGAGGTGAAGCAGAGGATAACCCGACAGCCGTGAGGCGCTATGGCGACCGGCAGATTCGCCGCACCCTGAGCAAATACAACACTCGACAGGTGAGCTGCACCTTGGCGACTGGCTGCGAGTTGCAGATGACGGCAGTCGGCGATGTAGATGCCTTGGTGGACCGCATGATCGAGCGCGAGGGACGGCTCCAGAGGGTAGAGCGCTTTCCCTATTGGGCCGAGCTGTGGCCGACGGCGTTGGCTATGGCTCAGTGGTTTTGCCACGCCGAGGAGCCAATCCCCAGAGGTTGGGCTTGCGAATTAGGCTGCGGCTTGGGGCTAGTAGGCATTGCCTTAGCCAAGCTCGGTTGGCGCGTCGAAGCGACTGACTTTGTCGAGGATGCGCTGATTTTTGCCGCCCACAATGCCCGGCTCAACAGGGTCCAGCACAACCACCGGGTGGCCTACTTGGATTGGCGCAATCCCGTGGGAGGGCCGTATGAGTGCTTGGTGGGGTCAGACATCATCTACGAAAAGAAGAATCACCGCTATCTAGAGCGCATCCTGCGCAAGCTCCTACTGCCCGGCGGTCGCTTTTACCTTGGGGATCCGCAGCGCAAGGACGCCGCTGCCTTCGTCGCGCGGCTCGTCGCCCAAGGCTATAGTCAGCGGCGGGAAACGCACGTCGAGACGTGGAATTCAGTCGAACACCAAGTCGCTATCTACGTATTTACCAAGCCTCAAGACGCGAGCAGGGCGCTTAGGTGAGCAGCCACGGAAGTCGCGGTTCCCTCTAAGTCGTATCCGCCCTCCAGTAGGGAGACGAGGCGGCCCTCGCAGTGGTGGGTGGCGAGTTGGAGCACCAACTCGGTTAGCAGACCATAGCCCTCTGCGCTGAGCAGGATTTGCCCGAGAGGGTCGTTGCGATGGGCGTCAAAACCGGCCGACAGGAGGATGAAGTCGGGTTGGAACTGGTCGATGGCTGGAATGATGGTGTCGGTAAAATGGCGGAGGTAATCGGCATCGGTGCTACCGGCCGGGACAGGGATATTCAAGGTTTGGCCGTGGCCCGCTCCGACCCCGCGCTCGTCGGCTGCACCAGTGCCCGGATAGAGGGGAGATTGGTGGATGCTGCAAAAAAACACTGAGCCGTCTTCTTCAAAGATGTGCTGTGTGCCATTGCCGTGATGGACATCCCAGTCGATGATCGCCACCTTGTCGCAGCCGCATTCAGCCCGCAAGTAGTGAGCGGCGACCGCCACATTGTTGAAGAAGCAAAAGCCCATGATTTGCTCGACTTCGGCGTGATGGCCTGGGGGGCGCATGCAGCAAAAAGCATGGTCGGCGTGGCCGGCGAGTAGGGCGTCGATGGCGGTTAAGGGAGCTCCGGCCGCTAAGAGGGCGGCACGGTACGTGTCTGGAGAGAATTCGCTATCACGGCTCACATAGACGGAATACTCGACCTGTGCGAGGG
>VXZF01000735.1 GCA_009845645.1 Gemmatimonadota bacterium
TGACTACGGCCCACACCATGACTGGCCGCGGCGGCAATACCATCCACGCCCTGCCACTAGATCGCTTGGTCGAAATCATGCGTGCATACGGTCGGCTCAAATGAATCGCTCGCACCTAGCGGATGATGCGGCGGGGCCGCACAACGCCATTGTCGATGTGGCCGGAGTCAGCGTGGGCCACGTGGATATTCGCACGCCCGACCTGCACACCGGTCTCACAGCCATTGTCCCGTATCCAGCCTCAGTAGAAGAGCGCAAGCTGTTTATCGGTCGCTTCTCCATAGACGGCGGCGACGCCATGAGCGGCCTGGGGGTCGCCGAAGACTTCGGCATCTTTTCCTCGCCTATTGTCCTTGCCCCGACCTCGGTCATTGGCCGGGTGTACGAGTCCTTAATTCGCCATAGCTTGGGCCGCGACACTGGACTCTCGACCGTAGCGGGCTGGCCTCCGGTGGTCGTGGGGATCGACGACACGGCTGTCAACGACCCCGCGCTCGTGCGCAAGGTTTTGACGCACGCCCACGCGGACGAGGCGTTGGCCAGTGCTGGCAGCGCGGTGCCCACGGGTAATGCCGGAGTTGGCGGTGGGTTGCAGGCCTTTGGCTACAAGGGCGGCGTCGGTACGGCCTCGCGCCGAACGGACGAATACGCGCTGGGCGTGCTGGCCGCGGTCAACGGAGGACGTGAGTTGCATTGGGCCGGACGCGTCCTGCCGGTGGGTGAGAGGGCAGGAGGACCGCAGACATTTGCTGCGGTGGTGGCTACGGACGCGCCTTTGATCCCTCGTCAACTAGAGCGTTTAGCTGGCCGTGCCGCGCTGGGGCTGGCGCGGACGGGTTTGTGGAACCCGCATACGCGCGAGGGCCTCGTCCTCGCCTTTTCCACCACGGGCATTATCCAAGAACCGGACGCATCTGTGAAGATGGTGGGTGAAGAAAAGCTCTATTCGCTCTTTGCCGCTGGAGCTGCGGCTGCCGAGGCTGCGGTCGTCGATGCCCTCTTGGCCGCCGAGGCGGTCGGAGATCTCAAAGCCATGCCGCAGACCGATTGGTTGAAAGAGGAAGACGGTTGAGCCGCAGCTTACTCGACGATCGGGACGCGCTCAGCGCCTTCCGCGCTCGGCTCTTGGCTTGGTATCGCCAAAACAAGCGGCAGACGAGCTGGCGCGACAGCGGCAATCCCTATCACGTCTGGGTATCCGAGGTCATGTTGCAACAGACCCGGGTGGATCAGATGGCCCCTTATTTCGAGCGTTTTATCCGCGCGTTTCCCACGCTTCAAGCGCTAGCCGCTGCTTCTGAGGACCAAGTGCTTAAGGTCTGGGAGGGCTTGGGCTACTATGCGCGGGCGCGCAACATGCACAAGGCGGCCAAGCGCATGGCCTTTGAGTTGGGAGGCCGCATACCGGATACGTACCAAGAGCTGATCGAGTTGCCTGGCATTGGCCAATACACGGCTGCGGCCGTCAGCAGTATTGCCTTTGACCGCGACCACCCAGTGCTCGACGGCAATGTGACCCGCGTGCTCTGTCGCTTGTTGCGGATTGAGGAAGAGCCGACCCGCGCCCACGTCAAGGCGCAGCTCATCGCCGCTGGGGAGGCCCTGCTGGCCCGGGGCGAGGCCGGCGACTTCAATCAGGCGATGATGGAGTTGGGGTCGCGAGTTTGCACGCCGCAAAGCCCTTCTTGCCCGACGTGCCCGGTCGGCGACTGGTGTCGGGCTAAGGCCGAATTGGACGACCCGGCTTCCCTGCCGCGCAAGGCCCCTAAGAAACAGAAGCCGCATTATCAAGTGGCGGCTGGCTTGATTCGCAAAGGCGACGAGCTGCTAATTGCCCAGCGGCCGGCCGAGGGAATGCTCGGCGGCCTGTGGGAATTTCCCGGAGGCAAGCAGGAGCCCGGCGAGACTCTGCCCGAGTGCTTGGTGCGCGAGATCCGCGAGGAATTGGGCATTGAGATCGAGGTGGGTGCGCGCCTGACGAGCGTGGATCACGCCTATTCGCATTTTAGCATCACCTTACACGCGTTTGCCGCCCGCTATGTGTGTGGTACCCCCGAGGCGCTGGGTTGCGCTGCTTGGCGTTGGGTCGCGCCAGAGGCTTTGGACGACTTCGCCCTGCCGCGGGCCGATCGCCTGATCGTGGAGTTCATGCGCGAGCACGCACAGCAGATGGAGCTGTTTGGTGAAAAAAACTGAGTTGCTAACCGAGGGTAAGCGCCGCGCACCCGGACTGGTCTTGCGCGGGCTGTGCATGGGCACGGCCGACGTGATTCCCGGGGTTTCCGGGGGGACAATTGCCTTGATTACGGGCATTTACGACGAGTTGGTCGGGACAATTGCCACAGTTGATCAACGGCTCGTGAGTGCCTTGGTGCGGGGACGCTTGATTGAGGTGTTGCACCGCGTCAATGCTCCCTTTCTGGTGCCACTGCTGTGCGGCGTAGGCTTGGCCATTGTCTCGCTGGCCAAGTTCATAACTTGGCTGCTGGCAACACACCCTCAGCCCGTATGGGGCTTTTTCACCGGATTGATCTTGGCCAGTGCGCTCGTGGTCGCTCGGCAGGTCGCCGGATGGGGACCGGCGCAGTGGGGGCTGATAGCTCTCGGCACAGTGGTTGGCTACGCCATCACTACGTTGGTGCCGGTCGAGACTGGGGTGGAAGGCTACAAGTTCGCGCTGGCCGGCATGGTGGCCATCTGCGCGATGATCCTGCCGGGCATTAGCGGCTCGTTTTTGTTAGTGGTCATGGGCAAATACCAGCAGGTCTTGACTGCTGTACACGAGTTCGATTGGGCGATCTTGGCCCTCTTCAGCCTTGGGGGGGTTATCGGTCTGCTGGGTTTCTCGCGGCTGCTCAAGCACCTGCTGAGCCGCTTTCGCGCTGGCACCATGACTTTTTTAGTGGGGTTGATGTTGGGTTCTCTGCGCAAGGTGTGGCCGTTCCGCAATGCACTGGAGGACGGGCGCTACGAATGCACGTGGCCGCAGGAATTCAACGGTGAGGTTTGGCTGAGTTTGGGGCTGATTGCGGCGGGCGTTGTGCTGGTTTTGGCGTTGGAGCGGCTGGGTAGAGGGAGGTGAAACGCTTACGGCTAGTCATCACGATGTGAGATCGAAAGCATCAATCTGTCTTTTTACTCCATCAAGCGTATCGCGGCCGGCCACTCGCGCAACATCGCTGGTGCTTGGACGGCGTTTGAAAATGACGTACTCCACCCACTGGTTTCCGAGGAACTGAATCCCAAGGTGACTCTCATCATCGCCTTTCCAAACGGCGCGCAGATCTCCATTGTCTACAAGTACCAGTCCTGCTTTTTGTGCGAAGGGTACTGACCTGATATAATGCCAAAAGTCCCTTTCGGACGCCTCGTTCAACACCAATCCATCGTCCTCGGCGTCGCTGCTCAATGCTTCAATCCGGCGCGAATAGTCTTTGTAGATTTTTTGCGGGTTTTCTTGTGTAATCGACATTTGTGTCCTCTGATATTTACTAGCGCGTGGTACTTGCTCATATCGTATGGTGGAAGTTACTCCTTGGCCAAGCGACTAAAGAAGCTCTCGTCTATTTGATGCTCGACAACCGGGACAGTTTTGACTCCCAAATTCAGGTCAATCATCTCTTGCACCAGTTCTTCACCGTCAACCAGCCTGATCGGTGCATTTACTTCTTTAACCCAACCTTTAGCCGAGGAGGTGAAATTTGAAGTCGTGACGAAGACTCCCCTGTTGTAGCGTCCCTCCAGACTACCTCGGAGTCTCTGGACTGGATCAATGCCAACGCTCTTTTGCGGCTGATATCGCTTCGCTTGGAACGCTACTTTTACATCGATAAACGACAGCTCGCATTCACCATCAATGCCTTCGTCATGATGAAACTTGGTTATCTTGACCTTTGCGAATCCCTTGGCTTTCAAGAACTCGCCAACTAGTTTCTCAAATCCACTCGGAGACAGTGCTACGATACGTTTAAGTAAATCCGAAGCAGTGTTGCCTTTTCGCTCCGTGGCAAACGTGTCCGATGTTGTCTTACTCCCTTCTGGTACAGAAGAACTCGCCTCGCCTTTACTGTCAGATTCTGGTGGTTGTTTATGTGCTTTTGTTGATTTGGTTTGACCCAGCAACTGTCTGTACGCGGATAGCTTTTTGCCTCTTGCACTGATATCGGTCCAACCATTCCTACTGCCACTCTTTCTACTCGTACCCGCCAGATGTTTTCCCCAACCAGACGGAGTCTCGAATCTCTCAGAGTCGTAAGAAATAGAGCCGTCAGCGTTTAGCCTTCCGACATAAACTTCGCCGCTTTTACTAAGGCGGCATTCCAGCTTTTCACCGTCTTCCAGCAGCCCCGCCTCAATGAGGTTCAACAAAGATATGCGTTTAGCCATAGAAAGCCTTCCTGATGTTTACTGCAAATAAACGTCCAGTCATAGCTACCAATAAAATTACGGAATGATAAGTTATGGGCTTTTACTTTTCAAGCTCGCCTAGAATGGCGATTGCTAAAATAACTACAAATGTGGCCATTGCAGCTCCTATGACATTGCCCGAACTCCAAGCCTTGATCGCCCATATTACGCCGACAATCACGACGATTAAGCCTACGAGACCACAGCCAGCTTTTTTATTGCTCATAGAACGGTCTCTTTGAGTGCAACCACTGCGGGCGCAATTTTACAAGGTGATGACACGAACGGAGCTGTACCGCGTCCCAATCTCAATTTTGCGAAAGATCATCCTCTTCGCGCTTGGGAGCGGGGCCTATCTGTGGGCCGTCCTCGGCATCGCGTAGGGCGTTGCGGGCGTCGTGGAAGCGGCGGATACGCCGCACGAAAATGAAGATCAGGCCCGCCAGTGCCACGTAGAGCAAGTACTGATAGATCGGCTCGGTCCAGCCTAGCACCACAGGCCAGAGGCTGGCAATGCAGAGCAAGATAAAAATATCTTCGATCAGCTTGTGTCTTTTTTCGCGCGGCTGTTCTGGTTCAAGCGTCATCGGATAGGGCCTTGTAAATGGCGTAGTTTCTGAGGACTAGCTTGACGTAGAGGCGGGTCTCCTTGAAGGGGATGCGCTCGACGAAAGCGTCCGGGTCCTCGGAGGGAAAGGTCTTGAGCCACCGGCGGGCGTTGTGAGGACCGGCGTTGTACGCGGCCAAGCCCAGTTCGAAGCCCAAGTCCGCACCCGCATCGGTCGTGAATTGGCGCATTTGGTCGCCGAGAAAGTAACTGCCCAAGCGGATGGAGACGGCCGGGTCGAAGAGCGCACGCAGTTCAAAGGGTTTCACCTCTAACCTCCGTGCGAGGTTGAGGCCAGTGTGGGGCATGATCTGCATCAGGCCCCTGGCGCCGGCCCGCGATACCGCTTTTTCGTTAAACGTGCTTTCTTGGCGAATTACCGACAGGACCAGGTAGGGGTCGATTTGAGCCTCGGCCGCGGCCTCCGCAATCTCTTCCCAGTAGTAAGTCGGGTAGATGCGCGACAGTTCCTCTGGATCTTGCCCGTCAAACAAACGCAGCGATAGTCGCATAGCTTGGTCGCGATAGCCGAGGGCCTCGTAGTAGTCGCGGATGGCCTTGAGTGCAGTCTTGTGGCCCTTGTAGTCGCGGACGGCTTGCTCCATCTCGGCTACTGACCAGTCCCTTAGCCCCAATTGGTTCAACAAGCCAGCGCGTTCAAGGTGTGCCCTGTGCGCTAACGCGGGAACATCGTCTTGGCGGGGGTTGTCTGTGGGTCGCTTCTTGAGCTGGACCTGTTCTTTATGGCCCAACAGGACGGCGCGGGCCGAGTAGTAGGAGCGGGGAAATCCGGCGGCAGCGCGGCGATAGAACGCAGTGGCGTCCTGCGTCTGGCCTAGCCGCTCCGCGCTTTTCCCAGCCCAGTACAGAGATTGGTCGATGATGTGGGGCTGGCGCGCCTGCTGGCTTGCACGCTCAAAAACAGCTAGAGCTTCGGAGTATTGCTCTTGGCAGTAGAACGCGAAGCCGACGCTCCAACGCGCTTCGTCGCCGTAATCGGTCTGCGGGTAGTGCTCAGCTAGGCGGCCATAGAGCGTTGCGGCGCGGGCGAATTGGCTTTTGCGCTCGGCGGCTTTGGCGGCCTGCCACAGAGCATCGTCGGCCAAGTCGTGCTGGGGGTAGCGCTTGGCAAAGTTCGCATAGGCGGAAATGGCCTTGTCTTCGCGGTTTCTGCGGACTGAGAGGCTGGCGATGCGATACAGGGCCGCTGGGCTGCCGTAGCGCTCGTGGACCGTGCGAAAAACCTGCTCGGCCTTGGTGTAGTGCCCCGCAGATTGGTGGGCTCGGCCGAGCATGTAGTGCGCTTTGGCGGCGCGCTGGTCGCCGCCGTGCGTGCGGACGAAATGCCGAAAGCTCTTGATGGCTTGGTTGTACTGCTTGTGGCTGTAATAGGTGTGAGCCTTGGCATAAGCGGTGCGGGCGTCGAGC
>VXZF01000038.1 GCA_009845645.1 Gemmatimonadota bacterium
TAGTTGGCAACAGCGTCAGTCACTCGCAGCGCAAAACCAAGCGCGTCCAACAGCCTAATCTCATCAAAAAGCGCATCTTCATTCCCGAGGAAAACCGCACCGTCACCCTACGCCTGACCGCCCGTGCCCTACGTACTTTAAACAAAAAAGGCATCCATCAGTTCCTGAAAGAAAACGGGATCAAGGTCTGAGCGGGCAAAAGCCCTAGCCTCCGCGCACATGAATCAAGGCGACGACGCAGCCGACGCTATCCAAGAGCGAGTTCGCCACGCCCTAGCCGAAAACGCGGCCCTAAAAATTTTTGCTGGCCGCACCAAATCCTTTCTCGGACGCCACCACGAAGGAATCCCACTCGACCTCTCCGCTCTGACCGGCATTATCAGCTACGAGCCGAACGAGTTGGTCCTAGTCGCTCGCCCCGGTACCAAGCTGAGCGCAATAGAAGCCCTGTGCCGCGGCGAAAACCAGTACTTCGCTTTCGAACCACCTGCTTGGGGTGCGGCCGCGACCATCGGCGGCACCGTGGCTTGCAACCTCTCGGGGCCGCGGCGTTTTAAGATGGGTGCCCTGCGCGATCACTTGCTCGGCGCCGAACTGATCGACGGCTGCGGTGAGCGCATTCGCACCGGCGGCAAAGTCGTCAAAAACGTCACGGGCTACGATCTGTCCAAGGTGCTCGCTGGCTCCTTTGGGACGCTGGGAGTGCTCACCGAAGTCTGCCTCAAGGTCTGGCCGCGTCCCGAAACCCAAGCAACCCTGTTCATTCACGGGCTGACGCCCACAGCGGCACTAGCGCGAATTCTCGTTTGGGCGGCGCGGCCCCTCCAAATCACAGGCCTAGTCTGCGACGCTGACCGGTTAGCCGCCCGCGTCGAAGGCCCAGCACCAGCAGTGCGGAAGCAGCTAGCAACGCTGCGCGAAGAAGAATCAGCCGAGTCGGAGATAATAGAAGAGGCCGAATCGCAAGCCTTCTGGCGACACTGGCGCGAGCTTGAATGGCTGGTTCCAGCCGAGGGCCAACAGCGCTGGCGCTTTTCTGGACCACCGACCCAAATGGCACAATTAATGAAAGCGCTAGAGGCCGAGGGGCTGAGCCACTGGGGACTGGACTGGGCCGGCGGCTTGCTGTGGGCGTTGTTGCCAGTGGCCGCCCAAGCCGCGCATTTGCATCGCATCGCCGCGCGCCACCAAGCCATCGGCTGGCGCTTTGCAGCCGACGAACACAACGAAGACGCCTTTACTCCGCTCAGCACCGGCGCGGCACGCATGAACCAGATGCTCAAGCGCGCCCTCGACCCACAAGGCATCTTCAACCCCGGTAAGATGTACGCCTAATATATTTCGCCTGGACGATAGTCCGGCGGCGGCATTTCCCGTTCGCTGAGCCACAGCGACCGCCCAACCCGCGCCTGGACGTATTGATAGTCATAGCTCGTATCTGGAGCAGCGATGTTGCCCTGCGACGGGTATTGGGCAATCGCCTCCTCGACGAGATCCACGCCGAGTCCGGGCGCATCCGGCACTGCGATATGGCTCTCGATCACTTCGGGCTGACCAGTCATCACCTCGTAGCGCTGCGGCACATCGTCGGCTAGGTGCTCCAAAATTAGGAAGTTGGGCAGCGTGGCCATTAGGTGTACGGCCGCCATTTCGGCCACCGGCCCCAACGAGCCGTCGTGCGGAGCCATCGTGCAGTAGTGCGCCTCGGCCATAGCGGCGATCTTCTTCATCTGCGACAGCCCCCCAGCGCGGCCCGTATCCGGCTGCACTACATCGATGATTTCGCGCTCAATCAGTTCCTTTACCCCCCAAATGGTGGCGTGGCGTTCGCCCGCGGCAATGGGAATATCTACTGCGTCGGCAACCCGAGCGAGGGCGTCGATGTTTTCAGGAGCTACTGGATCCTCGTAAAACAGCAGGTCGTAGTCTTCAAGCGCGCGGCCCAAGGCAATGGCGTCGCGCGTCGTCAGCCAAGGCGGCCCATGGACATCGACCATGAGATCCACCTCATCGCCGACTTCCTTGCGGATGGCGGCGACCGTCTCAACGCAATTGTTGATCCCCCCGGTCTTGATCGCCGTATAGCCTTGATCGACCAAGGCGCGCGCCCGCTCTGTCTCGTGCGCGTGGGCATAGACTCGCACCCGGTCGCGCATTTTGCCGCCCAAGAGGTTCCACACCGGCTGTCCGAGAGCCTTGCCCTTGATGTCCCACAAGGCCATCTCAATGCCGGTCATGGCACCAGAGCCGACGATGCCGGTCATGCCGTGGCCCATCATCGCCACCTGCATCTTGCCCCACAGCCGCTCGATGTGAAACGGGTCCTCGCCGATCATCAAAGGCGTTAGATCGTGGATGGCCGTTTCGACCACGCGCGGCCAGCCCGAGGCTTCGCCCACGCCGTAGATGCCAGCGTCGGTTTCGACCTTGACGAAGAGCCAGTTGCGCGCCGACCAACCACTCGCCTGCGGCGGCGCACACTGCATCAAATAGGTCTTGATCTGAGTGATTTTCATAGCGGTCTCCCCGTGTTGCAATGAAGCGACAAGTATAATTCATAGAGCGAAATCAATCCATTGGCAGCACTCTGTGCATAGATTGACAGGCATATTTTCAATACTTAGCTTCTAAATTTTCTATTTATTTAGTGATTTAACTTCGACAGATGCCTTTCTCATGGATCCCTGCATAGGTCTGATCGATCAAGAACTGGCCCGGTTTGAAAAGCGGCTAAACGCCGAGCTCAATGCCGATGTCGAGCTGGTCCACATCATTGCCCGCTACATGGCTACCCTCAAGGGCAAGCGCCTTCGGCCAGCCCTCATCCTGCTCGTGGCCAAAGCGTCTGGCCGCTGGAACGAACAGCTAATCGACACGGCCGTAGCCGTCGAAATGATTCACGCCGCCACCATGGCCCACGACGACGTAGTGGACTCAGCAACCATGCGCCGGGGCCGCGAGACGGTCAACGAGCGCTGGACCGGGCAGACCGCCGTGCTCATGGGCGACTTTCTGCTCGCGCGCGCCCTGCGCCTGCTGATCGAGATCGGCAATCTGCAGGTCCTGAGCGCAGTCGCGCACGCCACCGAGCGGCTGAGCATAGGCGAAATTTTTGAAATCCAGATTGGCACTCAGTGCGATACGCGCGAAGAGTCGTACTTTGCCATGGTCAGCGACAAAACGGCTTCCCTAATCTCGGCCGCAGCGCGGATTGGCGCTATTCTCGCCGGCGCATCAGACGAGATCGTGCAATCCATGGGTCGCTACGGAGAATCGCTCGGCCGCGCCTTCCAAGTCGCCGACGACATCCTCGACCTCACCAGCGATCAGGCAACCATGGGCAAGCCCGTCGGGCACGACCTGCGCGAAGGCAAGATCACCTTGCCATTGATACGCGCCTTACAGCAAGCCCCTTTAGCTGCCCGGTCCGAGATGGAGGCCCTTTTGGCCCGGCCCGACAAAGACGAAGCCGAATGGGCGCAGATCGTAGCCTTTGTCGAAGAGTACCGAGGAGTCGCCGCCGCCACCGAGACTGCGCACGAATGCGCCGCCCAAGCTCAGCAATGCCTAAAAGTACTGGCCCCTTCCCCGGCCCGCGCCGCGCTAGAACGAGCCGTACAGCTCGTCGTCGAGCGCAACAATTGACGCGACTAGCCCATGCTCAAGCGCAGTCTGCTGGCCGTCGGCGGTTTGGCCGTGGTCCTGTACTTTCTACCGTCGCCTCGGCCCGCCGCGACGGTGCGCGCCGACCGCCTCTTGTTGGGAACTCTCGTCACGGTCAAGCTCTACGGAGACGAAGCAGTGGTTCGCCCGCATATCGAGGCGGCGTACGCGGAATTCGCCCGCGTCGATTCGGCAATGAGCCACTACCGCGAGGATGGAGCCTTGCGGCGGCTAGAGCAGCAGGCGCGGCTCGCCCCAACGCGCGGGCCGACCGGGCTGATTGCGGTCTTGACGCGCAGCCAGCACTTCGCCGCGTTGACCGATGGAGCTTTTGACTGCACGGTGGGGGCGTTGACGAGCCTGTGGAACTTCCCCGCTGCGACAGTGCCGCCTACTCCGGCGCAGATTGATTCGGCGCTGGCGCTGGTGGGCTACAAAAGGTTGGAGGTTGCAGCCCAGTCGTTTCGGATCAACAAGTCGGGGCTGCGATTGGATTTGGGAGCAGCGGCCAAAGGTTATGCTGTTGACCAAGCAGTGGCGGCGATGCAGGAGTTGCAAGTAGAAGCCGGGATTATTGAGGCTGGAGGCGATATTCGCTATTGGGGCGAAAAGCCGGACGGGCGGCCTTGGCTCTTTGGGGTGCAGCACCCGCGCGACCCAGAGCAATACCTAGCAGTGGAAGACCTCGAGCTAGCGGCGATCGCGACCTCCGGCGACTACGAGCAGTACTTTGATTGGGAGGGCGAGCGCTATCACCACCTGCTCGACCCCAAGACCGGCTATCCAGCGCGGGCTAGCATAAGCGCCACCGTGTGGGCCGCGACCGCTCTGGACGCCGACATTCTGTCAACCGCGGTCTTCGTCTTAGGACCTGAGCAAGGGCTCGCGCTCGTCGAGGGCCTACCGGATGTCGAGGGCTTTATTTTCTTTGCGCGAGACGGGCAGCTCATGCACCGGGCGTCAACCGGGCTGCGCGACCGCTTTCGCTTTTGCAATAGCAACAAACCTTCGCCGGGCTGTGCTCGGCACTAGCGGAGTAAAGACCAATTTATGAAACGCAATCGGAAACTCGTGATAATCGTGGCACTGATCGCCGCGGCAGTGTACTACCTACTGCCAAGCGTGGATTTTTACAGCATGACGGACGACGAGCGAGAGACCTTGGGGCTGAAGGCTCCCGAGCAGCTCGTCGATTTGAAAAAGCGCTCGCTCAATTTGGGGCTGGATTTGCAGGGCGGCATCCACCTCGTCCTAGAGGTCAAAACCGAGGGAATGGAGCAGCAGGAAGCCCAAGATGCGGTCGCCCAAGCCCAGGAAGTCATCCGCAACCGCATCGATCAGTTTGGGGTGGCCGAGCCGACCATTCAGCGCCAGGGCGACAATCGCATCATCATCGAATTGCCCGGCGTCCAAGACGTGCAGCGCGCCAAGGACCTAGTAGGCCAGACTGCACTGCTCGAATTCCAACTCCTCGAACCCGCTGAAGATCGCACTCGCCTGATCCAGCGCATCGACCAAGTGCTAGCTCCGAAAGAAGAGGACACAGAGGAAGAAGAAGATCTCCTCCTTTCCTCCACACCAGAAAGCGCCCCCCTCTCCTCCATGCTCAGCCCCACCGGCGAAGACCTCACGGTCTCGGGCCGCGACTTGCAGCGCGTCAAGAACTTGCTCAACACCTCAGAAGCCCAAGAACTCATCCCCGCAGACGTGGAATTTCTCTTTTCTAGCAAGCCCGCCGGAGCCGAGGGCAATGAGTTCTACTTTCTCTACTTGGTGCGCAAAAAGCCGGAGATGACCGGGCACATGATTCAGGACGCCTTTGTCTCCATCGGCCAAGTAGTAGAGTACATGGGCCAGCCCATCGTCAATTTCTCGACCACCGACGAAGGGGTGCGACTCTTCAGCCGCATCACGGGTTCACACATCGGCGAGCGTATGGCCATCGTCCTCGACGAATCCGTGTACTCGGCTCCGGTCATCCAGACCAAAATCAGCGAGGGTCGCGGCATCATCACCGGCAGCGGCACCCAAGAAGAGGCCAAAGACCTCGCCATCGTGCTGCGGGCCGGTGCCCTACCAGCCGAAGTCGAGATCATCGAAGACCGCACGGTCGGCCCCTCGCTGGGGCGCGACTCCATCGAGCAAGGCAAGACCGCAGCCATCTACAGTATGGTACTGGTCGTAATCTTCATGGTCCTCTACTACCGCGCCGCTGGGCTGATCGCCGACTGCGCTCTCCTGCTCAACATGCTTTTCATCATGGCGGTACTGGCCGGTTTTCACGCCACGCTGACCTTGCCCGGCATTGCTGGCATCATCCTGACCATCGGCATGGCCGTTGACGCCAATGTGCTGATCTTTGAGCGCATCCGCGAAGAGCTGCGCTCGGGCAAGACCGTCCGTGCGGCCATAGATTCCGGCTACGGCCACGCGCTCTCGGCCATCATTGACGCCAACGTGACCACGTTCCTAGTCGGCATCGTGCTCTATCAGTTCGGCACTGGGCCGATCCGTGGCTTTGCCTTGACCTTGTGCATCGGCATCATCTCCAGCCTCTTTACGGCCTTCTTTGTAACCCGCACGATCTTCGAACTAATTACCCGGAAGTCGGAGCAATCGGGCTTGAGCATCGGGCCGGTCGCGCTCTTCTCCAACCTGAATATCCGCTTCCTCTCATTGCGCAACATTGGTTTCGGCACCTCGGCGGCCGTGCTGCTCATCGGCATCGTCTCCATTTTGGGCCTCAATGGCATCCGGCAGGGCATTGAC
>VXZF01000704.1 GCA_009845645.1 Gemmatimonadota bacterium
GGCACTACTCGCGTGCTTCCTCTCTGTACGCCCCGCCCGAAGCAGAATCTCAGCGTTTGGTCCAACTCAACGGCGGCTGTAGCTACGCCAGCCAAAGCGACGGCAAGCGCAGCGATCTTCAAGAGCGCTGGCTCATAACGGTCTCCACCCAATACGAAGAAGTCCTCCCAACTTTTTCCACGGCCGCGGCCGAGTCAGGCGAAGCGCTAGCCGATTGGGTCTGGTACAACATTCCCTATATCGACGCATCCCAAGAAAGCTACGTCGAGTTATACGAAAACATGCGCCAACTCAAGCTGATGGGCATCGATCACTTGCTGATCAACCACCCCAGCGAAACTTGGCACGACGGCGACGGCGACGCCACGCTCGTGGCGGAAGGAGCCGAGGCCAAAGGCGGTGAAGACGCCCTCGACGAGTACCTCGATGCCCTGTCCGACTTGGGTTACAAAACCAGTCTCCAAGTCAATTATCGCCACATCGCCCCTACTAGTTCCTGCTGGCAGCCCGAATTGGCGGCCCAACTCGCCGACGGTAGCCCCACCCCGACCGGACCTGGGCTCTATTTGCTCAAGCCGTCCGAAGCACTAGCGCGCGCACCCGAACACGCGCGCACCATCATCGACAAATACCCCTGCGACGCCCTGTACGTAAGCGAACACGCCGAAGTCCCGCCTTGGGAATTCAACGACTTCAGCGACAGCGCGGCAGCAATCAGCCACTTGGCGAGTAGCTATTCCCTGCAACAGAGCATTCTCCGCTCCCAAACCCAAGCTGGCTTGGCCATCGGGAACGGCGGCAATCACTGGATCTACGCCGGCGTCCTGACTGGTTACCTCGCTCGCATGGTCGGAAACGATCCCAGCCGCATTCCGCCATTGGTGGACTTCGACCTGCAAAATCTCCATCCCATTGAAACCGATGCGGGGCTGGGGACCATCGATCAGTACTTTGCCGGGCACATCCCCCAAGACGAAAAACACAGTCGCAGCACCTATCTCGACCGCTATATCGCCGTTACTGCGGCCTTTGGCCACGCCTGTCTGCTCCCCGACCAATTGGAGTGGGGCATCGCCTCTACGGTCAAATCCTATTACATGCTGCGCGAACTGCAAAAGCATTACCTCCGCGTCCCCGTGCGCGCCATCGCCTACTGCCACAACGACCAGTTTTTGGAGACTAACGATGCGCTGCTTTCCGGCGCGTTTGCCCACGGACAGGTGCGGGTGACGTACGACAATGGTCTCGAAGTCTATGCCAACCTCGGTTGGGAGCAGTCCTGGACCGTCCACCAGAGCGATGTGGCCTACCACCTTACCCCAGGCTCTTTTTGCGCCTGGCAGGACTCATCGCTGCTGGTCTATTCGGCCGACGCCGGCTCGGGGCACATAGACTACGCCTCTTGCGCGGACTATTTGTTCGTCGATACCCGAGGGCAACGGGGGCGATTTGGCCCTGTAGAACTCGACGGCGCTGTCGCCATTAAAGAGCGCAAATGGGAAATTGACGTCGTGCCCTTTGGGTGCCAAGCCGATATAGTGATCGACGTGGGCCAGTACTGGCCAGATCGCAAACTACCCCCGTTGCGCCTGTTGGCCTTCAAGTCCGATGACGAGGATCCCGACGTCTATCGGGCCGATATGGAAGGAGACTGCGTCCGCTTCAAACCGCTGGAGGACGTAGTTACCTATCGCATCGTCTTGCCCGAGTGGATGGTCGAACCGGGTCGCTAGCACTTTGTCCGATTCAGCCGCCCCCTTTCTCCAAGCCTGTCGGGGCCAAGCGCCGGCAACGCCTCCCATCTGGATCATGCGTCAAGCTGGCCGTATCCTCAAACCGTATCGAGAGCTGCGCCAGCGGCACGGCTCCTTACTCAAACTTTTCCAAACCCCCGAACTCGCCGCCGAAATTACCCTCATGCCGGTCGATATGCTCGGGGTCGATGCGGCTATTCTCTTTACTGACTTAGTGACGCCCTTAGAGGCGCTCGGCTGCGAGTTAACCTACGCACCCGGCCCTGTCTTCGCCCGCCCGATCCGCTCAGCTTCCGACATCGACGGCCTCCGCAACCCCGTCCCCGAGGACGACCTCGCCTACGTCTTAGAAGCTGCGCGCCTGGTACGCAACGCCCTGCCGCCCGCAGTCCCGCTCATCGGATATGCCGGCGGGCCTTTCACCTTGGCCACTTGGCTGGTGGAAGGGAGCCATGCCAAGGACTTTCCCGCTTTTCGCCGCATGATCCACAGCGACCCCGCCCTTGCCCATCGGCTGCTCGACCTGCTCACCGACCTCGCCAGCCGCTTCTTGCACGCCCAGATCGCAGCCGGTGCCCACGCTGTCCAGATTTTCGACACTTCTATCGGTTTGTTATCTCCGGCACAATTTAACGAATTCGCCCTACCCTATGTGCGGCGAGTTTGCCGCAGCCTCGCCGCGCTGGATGCTCCGGTCATTTACTTCCCGCTTGCCGGGGCGCAAAATCTGTCCAGCTTTGGCCGCGTCGGTGCCCAAGTCCTAAGCCTCGATTGGCGAATCGATCTCGATGCAGCTTACGGATTGTTCAAAGATACCATGCCTTTACAGGGCAATCTAGATCCCTGCGCCCTCTACGGCTCAGAGGCGAGCATTGCCAAGGCCGCTCAGCACATTCTAAAGCAGGGTCGGGGCCGCCCCCACATCTTCAACTTGGGGCACGGCGTCTATCCAGATACGCCCTATGAAAAGGTCAAATTGCTAGTGGATGTGGTCCACCAGTTCGCGCAAACTTGAAAGGGTACGGCGGATGGAACGCATGGAAGGCAAAGAAAAAGGCACGACGCGCCGGCACACTTTTTTCTGTATCAACAAAGAGCGGCACACCGCTTCGTCCAAGGTCATCGACGCCCAGCGCAAGGAGATTAATGTCTTCGGTCGGTGGGTGCGCGGCTGGATCGTGACCACCGAAGAGCCGGTCATCGACAAGGACATCTCCCTCGACGAATCAACGCACAGAGCAATGCCCCACCGCGATCCGGAATGAAGGCACTAGCCCTTAGCGACCCCAAGAGAATTTGTTTTCCAGCCAAGTGCCGATTTCTCGCGGCGGGTCGTTCCATTTCTCACCTGGGCCGAGAAATTGCCCGCGAAAATCTTGGCGGGGGTCGAAGCTAGACCACAAATTTGGGAATTCGTCGCGGATCAATGTTTCTACTTGGTCACTTATGCCCTGCGCGTGGTAGGAAATAACCTCGTCGGCTTCGCTCTTGTCCAGTTCTTCAGTCAGATGCTTGGCCATCCCACTACTGGCGACAAAGGTAAATTCAATCGCCGAGTCTTCGGTCAATTTTAGGTCGATGCGGTAGGCTGGATAGCTCAGTTTTAACCCCAATACGGATAGCTGTAACTGCAACCACTCGGCTTCGGTGACTTCGCGCGTGCTGTTCAGGGTAGCCCAGTTCAGTTCAGCCCTAACCCCTAGGGGACTCAACAGGGCCAACGCGAGGATTGAACATATCGCCTTGTGGCTCAACGACATAGCACAACCGCCTTTCAAGAAAACTAAAGTCAGCCTAGCGGCCAACTCGCTCAAGCTGCGGAGGAAAAATTCTCTTCGATAAAACGGACGATGTACCTAAACGAAACCAAGCCAACCGGGCGGTCGTCATCATCCAACAGCGGCACGTGGCGAAATCCGTGGATACTCATCAAATGCAGGGCGTGCTGCACGGCCGCATCGGCTTTGAGCGCGGTGGGTCGCGGCGTCATCAGGCTCTCGACTGCTATCTGTTCCAAATCGCTGATTAAGCCTGCCACCCGATAGAGGATGTCGCGCTCGGTAAATATGCCGATTAACTGCCCACCCTCGCCGGTTACTAACACGCAACCGACGTGCCGCTCCTTGAGCAGTGAGATGACCTTGGCCAACGAAGTAGTCGGCGACACGCAGACCATCTCCTGCGGATTGAGCGCGGAAAGCGGCTCGGTGAAAATTTCCTTATACTCCTCGCTTCCCCAATCTTGGTACGCTTCGCTCAGACTCTGGCCGCATTCCTCACAGAGGTCAACTCCAGGGATGTTGTCGTGGGAACACGAAGGGCAAATCAATGGCTCTCTCCTATTCGACGACCCAAGTATCGCCAGCGTTAAACAAGGCCGCGAGATCGCCTTCGCCCCGCTGTTGGGTCATCGCGTCGATTTGGTCAAATAGCAACTCGGTGTACGTCGGCCGGTCGAGGGCACGCAGCACGCCAAAGGGCAGCGGCATCGACGGGTACTCCATCCGGCTGAGCATATAGGCGTAGCTGGCGTTTTCGCGCCCTTCGCAATGCACGACCAGCTCATCTGGGGGCACGTCGCTGAGCGCGACGACCTCAGGCTCGGTACCGTTCATGCGGATGCCCCGATCTCGGTCCTTCCCAAAGATGAGGGGTTCCCCCTCTTCTAAGAACACGATGTTGTCGTCGCGCACATCCGAATCTGTGGTGTGCTCCCAAGCCGTGGGATTGAGCACGACGCAGTTTTGGTAGATCTCGACAAAAGCAGCCCCCTTGTGTTCGGCCGCTCGCTTGAGCACATAGCTTAGATGCTTGGTATTGGTGTCCTGCGTACGGGCGACAAAGGTTGCTTCAGCACTTAGCGCCACGGATATGGGATTGAGCGGATAGTCAATCGATCCCATGGGGGTGGACGTGGTGCGGTGCCCTATCAGCGAGGTCGGCGAGTACTGGCCCTTAGTAAGCCCATAAATGCGGTTGTTGAACAGAATAATCTTCAGATCGACATTGCGCCGGAGGCTGTGCAAGAGGTGATTGCCACCGATGGACAGTCCGTCGCCATCGCCGGTGATGACCCAGACGCTCAAATCCGGATTGGCCGTCTTGATTCCCGTGGCGATCGTGGGCGCACGCCCGTGGATTGAGTGAATGCCGTACGTATTCATGTAGTAGGGAAAACGGCTAGAGCAGCCGATCCCAGAGACGAATACGAGGTCTTCCCGCGCGATTCCCGCTTCGGGCAGCATCTTTTGCATTTGGGCCAAAATCGCGTAGTCGCCGCACCCGGGACACCAGCGAACCTCTTGGTCTGAAACGAAATCCTTGCGACTCAACCCAGTCTTTACTACTGCTTCGGCCATCTCGATCTCCCTGCCTTAGCTTAGCACTTGGCGAATTTTGTCGGCCACTTCCCGAATTTGGAAGGGGGCCCCTTGGACCTTGTTCAGCTTGACGACGCGCACGGGGAAATGCGCCTGGACCAACATAGCCAATTGGCCGAGATTCAACTCAGGTACCAATACTTGCTTGTAGCGGCCGAGCACGTTGCCGAGGTTGCGGGGAAACGGATTCAAGTAGCGCAGGTGCGCGTAAGCTACGTCGAGGCCCTCGTCCCGCACTTGCTCAACGGCTGCGCGAATGGCCCCATAGGTTCCCCCCCAACCCAAGACCAGCAAATCCCCTTGCTCTGGACCGGTCACTTCTAATTCGGGAATGAAATCGGCAATGCCGCGGATTTTGTCGGCTCGGACGTGGACGATGCGTTCGTGGTCTTCGGGCGCGTAAGAGACATTGCCCGTCACATCCTGCTTGCCCAAACCGCCGATCCGGTGCTCCAACTCCGGCGTCCCCGGCAAGACCCAAGGCCTAGCCAAAGTCTGCGGGTCGCGCATGTAGGGTTGGTAGCCGTCGGGATCGGTGTACGGATCGGCATCAATGGCCGCGATTAAATCTGGGTCTGGTATTTTCCACGGCTCGGAGTTGTTGGCCACGTACCCGTCGGACAGCAGAAAAACCGGCGTCATATAGCGAACGGCAATGCGGAAGGCCTCGATGATCATGTCGAAGCATTCGCTCGGAGTTGCCGGAGCAATGACCGGGATCGGGCTTTCGCCGTTGCGTCCGTAGAGCACCTCCAGCAAATCGGCCTGCTCGGTCTTGGTGGGCAAGCCCGTGCTAGGACCGCCGCGCTGGACGTCAATGACCACCAGCGGCAGTTCCATAACTACAGCCAAATTGATCCCCTCACTCTTGAGCGCAATGCCCGGGCCGCTGCTGGCGGTAGCCGCGAGACTGCCGGCAAAAGCCGCACCAATCACCGAACCCATGGCTGCAATCTCGTCCTCGGCCTGGAACGTCCGCACGTCGAAGTTTTTCAGCGCCGCCAATCCCTCTAGGATGGTGCTGGCTGGCGTGATGGGATACGAACCGTAAAAGAACGGTTTGCCAGCCTTTTGCGCAGCCGTGACCAGTCCTAAGACAATTGCCTCATTGCCCGTAATCCGCTTGTATACCCCTGGCTCGACAATCTCCCGCTTCGGCACCGAGATCTGCGTCTGAAAGGTTTCGGCCGTTGCGCCGTAGTAGTAACCAGCTTTCAAGGCCCTCGTATTGGCCTCAACCACCTCGGGCCGACCGGCGAACTTGGTCTGGTAGAACTTGAGCGTGTAGTCGAG
>VXZF01000723.1 GCA_009845645.1 Gemmatimonadota bacterium
GAGAATGGGAGGCTGAATGCACGTGGGGTTATCTCGGGTGGGACTGCACCAGCGTCAAGCACTTGCGCCTCGGATTTTACACGGGCGACCTCTTCACCAAGGAGCCGACGGTGGAAGACGATGTGCTGCCTGTGCTCGCGCTGCTCGAAGAAGTTGCGCCCGATGTGGTTAGCGTGGCGCTGGACCCGGAGGCCAGCGGCCCGGACACGCACTACAAGGTGTTGCAGGCCGTCACCGAGGCCCTGCGCCGCTACGAGCGGCAGCGCAAAGACGCGCCCATCAAGGTTTGGGGTTATCGCAATGTGTGGTACCGCTTCGATCCGAGTGAGGCCAACATTTTCGTGCCGGTCTCGCTCAACATGCTCTCGGTGATGCAGAGCGCGTTTATGAGCAATTTTATCTCTCAGCGCGACGCTTCGTTCCCCAGCTACGAACACGACGGCCCGTTCTCGGAGCTGGCGCGCCGGGTGCAGGTGGAGCAGTATCAAAAAATCAAAACGTGTCTCGGCCGCGAGTGGTTTCAAGAGCACCCCAGCCCCTTGATTCGCGCTACGCGGGGCTTGGTGTTTCTCAGAGAGATGGACTTAGCCGAGTTGTACGAGCGCAGCCGAGTGCTCAAACAGGCGACTGAGCAGTCCGGCCACAGTGGCCGTCCGACCGCAGAATTGCGGTCGCTTGTGGCCGCAAATCAATAATCAAGGAGGAGAAAATGCTTAACGAAAAATTGCAGCAGGCACTCAACGATCAACTCAATTACGAGTTTTCCTCAGCCTATACGTACCTGTCGTTAGCGGCTTATTTCGAGGACCTTGAGCTCAATGGTTTTGCCCACTGGATGAAGATCCAATACCAAGAGGAGTTGATGCACGCGGAAAGGGTCTATGCCTTCATCAACGACCGCGACGGCCGCGTGCGCCTGCAGGCCATAGCTGAGCCACACATCGAGTGGGACTCGCCGCTGGACGCCTTCAAATTCGCCCTAGAAGGCGAGCGGGCTTTGAGCAAGCGAATCTACGAGGTAGTAAATGAGGCCCTCGCCGAGGGCGACCACGCCACGCATACCTTTATGCAATGGTTCGTCAACGAGCAGGTGGAGGAGGAGGCCATCGTCCGCAATATCGTCAGCGACATGGAGCTGATTATCGAAAGCCGCGACGGCCTCTTTTTGATGGATCGGGATCTGGCGGGCAGGAGGCCGCAGGGCGAGGAGTAAATTTCAGGCGCGTTGGAGGGATTTCCAGCGGTAAGGACAGGATCGATTACCCCTGAATGTCGAAGAGTTGCTGGTTACTTATAGTACGCGATTTATACGTGGCAACCCAACCTTCTACGATCTCCGGCAGTCGCTCAACTGTCTCGTAGCCGAAAAGCACTTCATCTACATAGCCCATGTGAAGCATGTCGATGATCCTGCAAAGGTATGATCTCCCCAAGTCCCACCACGTACCGTAGGCGTCCACTATCAAAAGATGCTGAACGTCAACCCCTAGATTCTCACGAGCCTCCGCAATCTCGTATCCATCAAGCAGGGTTTCATAGACTCCGTCTGCAACTCGGCTGCCGAACGTGGTTGTGTAGTAGTATTCCTTGATCTCCCACGCAGCGATCGGATTGACTGTCCTAGGGAAGCAGCCATCGAGGCGGCGGGATAGGGTACGGGCTGGCTTTGCTCCTTGCGTCAGTGTAGTGAGTCGTCTAGGATCGTAGTCACAAGGCAGACCTTTGATCCCGGCCTCGACGAGCATATTCACGATACACGTCAAGAAGTTGTGCGCCTTCTTGGAACCCGTCTGCTTGTTCATTGGCAGCGGACAGTTTGGTGCGAGCTGTGATCGGAGTTGCTCGAACGTGTCGCGAGCCCGGTTGGCATCCATCAGCCGTGGTTCGACGTATGTATTCAGGACCTCAGCACGGTGTTTGAAATAGTCTTGGAGTTGCTCCGCGAATGCAGTAATATTTCCTTTTTGATCGGCCAAATGCTCCCACTCCAATCCAAGAGTCTCCATAACATGGAGCATGTCGCCTAGCGAATAGACACGAATCTTCTTCGTGGGCTTCTCAGTATAGCGCATTGTCTCACTGATGGATCGCACGTTTGCACAGAAAACGGGATCCAAGCCGATGAATCGAGCGTCTGCCTTCAATTCGTCTCCTTTACCTCATTGAGGTTCCGTTCAAACAACGCAATCACATGCCCAAGCGAGCACTCTAGGGCAACACATATTCTGCGCAATTCGACGATGTCAATGCGACGCTCGCCGGATTCGACCTTGCTGACAAATGACTGAGGTACCCCCAAACGTGTCGCCAATTCAGTCTGACTTACCCCGGCCTCCTTGCGAATCGCTCGGAGTAATGAACGCAAGGCTACATATTCGCGGTTTCGTTCTTTCTGCTCCTCCATCGCGTTGGCTCATCGAGTTAGTAGTAGCAATTTTCTTGATAGGGTGGTATTCACCTTGACAATATCCCAAAATAGGATATATTTACCGTCCATCCCTTTACCTTTTGGAAGACGGCAGTAGATGCAGTTGGGGTTATTCCACAAAGCAGTCGGTCAAGTGAGCCGCTCGCACCCATTCAAGACGCAACTCCTGAAGTGGGTCGGAAACAAGCAACGGTTCGCACATGAGATAATCGGGTATTTTCCGAATCAGTTTGGCACCTATTTTGAGCCGTTTCTCGGTACGGGTAGTGTCCTTGCGACGCTAGCTCCAGGGGATGCAGTGGCCTCCGACGCGCTTGCCCCTTTGATCGGGATCTTCGAAGCACTCAAGAGTGATCCTGAACGCCTGAAGCAGTGGTACAAGACGCGATGGTATCGCTGTGCCGAAAATAAAAAGGTTGAAGGCTACGAGGCCATTAAAGCGTCTTACAATAGGAATCCGAATGCAGCGGACCTTGTTTTTCTCAGCCGCGCGTGCTACGGTGGTGTCGTCCGCTTCACAACAAACGGCCACATGAGCACTCCCTGCGGTGTTCACGCTCCCATCACCCCCGACTCCTTTTCGGCGAGGGTGGACCTTTGGAGACCTAGAGTTCGAAACACCCAGTTCCTTAATTTAGACTTTGAAGAAGCTATGGAGCAAGCCAGACCGGGCGACCTAGTCTACTGCGATCCTCCATACCGACATACCCAGGCCATCCTCTACGGTGCTCAGACATTCACCCTTGAGCGTCTTCTAAGGGCTATCGAGAGATGCAAACATAGATCAGTCTATGTTGCTCTCTCCATCGATGGATCTAAGAAGACCGGAGCGCAAAAATGTGCATTACCTATACCTGAAGGTCTCTTTGAACAGGAGGCTTTTGTCAACTGCGGCCGCTCTATGCTCCGACGCTTTCAGATGTCTGGCCAGACACTCGAGTCGGAAGTCGTGGAGGACCGACTTTTGCTAACATATTCAGTAATGCGAAGGCAAGAGGCGTCTTGATGAAGTAGATGCAGGTATCGGTGTCGAGCAGGAAATCGATCACAGAGACGCTCTCTCCTGCTGGTTGGGCTGGTTTCTTTCGTTCATAAAATCGCTGGAGAATCGGTCTAGGCTATCCACGAGCGAGGTCCAGGGGGATTCCTTGGGCAAGAGCATGACAATGCCTTGGTATTTCTTGATATAGACATCGTCTCCGCTGAAACGAAACTCCTTCGGCAGCCTCACCGCTTGGCTGCGCCCGACGTTGAACAGTTTCGCCGTCTGCATAGATGTACCTCGCTAGTCAATCAGACGATTCGGCTGGTCGCGGCAGGACGACAAATCCCACTGAATCCACTGACGCCGACACAAATAGCCCGATGCCTCCCTCTACCTGAAAGAACGGCCGCTCGAAATTTTCGCCGGCCAGCCCCCCAAAGCCGCCCTGTTCCTGCTGGTCGGGGCTAGAGCGGGCGTACTCGAACCAGTTGTGATCGACTGCGTACACCTTTATTAGAGAACGCCCAGTATAAACCACGGCGAACCACGGCCAGCGCACGATTCCGTCGCTGGCGGCGAAGGGCGGCGATTGGTTGGCTCGCAAGTCTTCCGGGGTCCGGTCGTATATCTCTGGGAAATCCTCGTAGAGCAATTGCGCGTCCTCTTCTAAGGTGAAGAGCGCCGCTTGGTAGGCTTCCCCCGCCTTTTCCAAGTGGAGTTCGATTATGCCCTCCAGATGAGTAAGCTGATTTTCCGGTGCCGTGTACACCTCGTCCCCCACTTCGGCAAATGACTTGAGAGTTCGCATGATTTCTTCGGTGTCTTCGTCCAATAAAACCGCTTGGAGCACCTGCAGTCGCTCGGGCGTGGTGGTGCTCGCCCGGATCGTCTTGCCCTCGACTTCTACTTCTAGCCGGTACTCGGTCAGGGGTTCCACTTGGGGGGACTCTGATGGTGGCAGATAGCGGCCGGGTGTAGCCGGGTCGGGTGCGTAATCGAAGATCTGGTCCCCTTGGAAGACGCGCACTTGGGCGTCAAGTACCCCCGCCGCATCCTGACTGTAGAATTGGCCGGGAGGCAAGGTGCGGCGCACGAACAATTCGGGCAGGGTCTGATCAACTAGCAGAATCCCGTCCACCACCAACGCGCTGCCTTCTTCTACCGAGCCGAAGAGATCGCCTGGCTGGCGCTCGGCAGCGCAAGCCGTCAGGCACAGGATGATAAAAACGTAGCGCACGATTTTCTCCTTAAAACGAAAAATTGAAACCTAGCGTCGGCACGATGGGCAGTTGCTTGATCACCTCCGGCTCGGTCTCGGGATTGTTGGTATCGAACTGCACAAACCACTCGTTGCGCCGGCTGTAGAGATTGAAAATTTGCAAGAAGAACTCGACATCAAGACCCCACAGCCCAAACTCGCGGCTGGCGCTTGCATCGAGGCGGTGATAGGGCAGCAGGCGAGCGCTGTTGCGCTCGGCTGATAGCACGTAATCTTCTACCTTCCCAGTGGTTGGCTGACGCAGCGAATAGCGGGCCGAGGCTGGGGTGAAGGCCTGTCCAGTGGCGTACACTAAGTTTGAGCCTAAGCGCCATTTTCCCAAGTTGTAAGAGAGCACGAAAGACAGATCGTGGCGGCGGTCGTACTTGGGGGGGAAGGCGCGTCCTCTGTTTAGTTCGGGGAAGGTGCGCCGCGTCCAGCCTAACGTATAGCCTATCCAGCCGGTGAGTGCTCCGGTGCGCCGCTGCAAAAAGACTTCGACTCCGCTGGCCCAGCCACTGCCCCCGCTTTTGAATATGTCATCCGAGCGCGTGCCTTCGTTATCGACGGCCACCGCGTTGTCTAGCACCACCAGATTGGCCAAGTCGGTATAGTAGGCCTCCACGGAGAGTTGGTAGCGCCGCGAGGGGTTCCACTCAGTGCCTATCACCCCCTGATAGGATCGCCCCGGCTCGACGGTGTCGTCGAGCGGCACCCAGAAATCGCCGCCGCTGAAGGTTTCGGTGGTGATCAATTGCAGGTACTGGCGGTACATCCCCGCGGCGGCCTTGACGCGGATGTTTTCGCTGAGGGCGCGGCTGAGGGACAGCCTCGGCGCAAAGTGCAGACGATCCCCAACGCTGAAATAAGTGCCTCGTCCCCCGAGCCGCAGCCGCGTGGTGGGCCCGGCCTGCCACTCGTCTTGGACGTAGGCTGAGGCCAACACCGACTTCTGGTATAAGGTTTCTTCTTCTTGGTTGAAGGACTGGGAATAGTCGAACTCGAACAGGGTAGCCAGAAAGCCGAGGGTGAGAGTGTGGTCGCGGTTGGCGAAGTAATCCACGTCGCCCTTGAGCGACCAATCGCGGATGCTGTTGGTAACGCTGAACGGCGTGTCGAAGAAACTAAACGAGAGGATGTTTTCGTACGACGAGCCGGCGGCCATGAAGTGCCCGAACAGGGTCGGCGAAAACACTCGCGTCCAGCGCGCGGTCAGGGCGCGGTTGCCCCAGCGCAAATGGGCGAAGGACGTCTCGTCTTCTAGGTCCTCCCATTGTAGATCGTCTTGGCCCCAGTACGTGCTCACGGTAAAGGTGTCGTCGCCCCACCGCTGGTTGACTTTGCCGTTGAAGTCGTAGAAGTAATAGTTCAAGGGGATGTCCACCCCGCGAGAGCGGACGGCGCTGAGCACGGGTTCCAAGTACGTGCGGCGGCCAGCCATCATCCACGAGCCTTGCCCCACCGGCCCTTCGGCCAGCAAGCGACTCGCGATTAAGCTGATGCCGCCCCGGCCGCTGAAGCGCTGTCGGTTGCCCTCGCGGTTGCTCACGTCGAGTACCGCCCCGAGCGTGCGGCCGTACGCCGCCGGGTAGGCTCCCTTGTAGAGCTGGACGTCCTTGATGGCGTCGGGGTTGAAGGTCGAGAAGAAGCCGAATAGGTGCGAGGGGTTGTACAGGGGGATATGGTCGAGGAGGATGGCCGTTTGGTCGGGGCCGCCGCCGCGCACGTACAGGCCGCTGCTGA
>VXZF01000356.1:0-4466 GCA_009845645.1 Gemmatimonadota bacterium
GACCCGCCCCCCGGCCGCGCCATCCTCACCGAATTCCCGCCGCCCGAAATGGCACTGCTGCGCGGCATCGTCCACCATCAAGCCTGGGCCTTCGCCAGGAAGTGGTTTGGCAGCGAGCATATCCACTTCCGCGCCGGCTGCATGATCGCCCGCTATCCAGGCTTCACAGGCGGCGGTACCGGCTCGGACGCCTCCGCGCTGCATCTCGACAATGGCAACAACTCGCTGCTGCCGCCCTCCGACTCAGCCCGCGCCTTCGGCCAGCTCGGCTTCTGGCATCACCTCGAAGCAGTCGGTGAGGACCAGGCACCGCTGCGATTGATCCCCAAAGAACACGGCCGCGATATGAGCAAAGCCGTGCCGCTCGTCTGCGAAGCCGGCACCCTCTGCGTCTTCACCAATTACACCATGCACTCCGCCAGCGACTACCTGCGCGCCGACGGCCAGCGCTACACCTGGGGTTTCGGCCTCGGCCGCGCCGACCACTACTGGGAGGGTTTCCGCCATTACACCGACAAGGGCCAAAACCCGATCTTCCGCGAATTCATCGGCACCCTCACCGCCGCCGAAAGAGAAGTCTTCCGCTTCCCGCCCGCCGGCCACGCTTATTACACACCGCAAACCCTCGCCGCCCTTGAAGAACAATACCCCGGCTGGAACGCCCGCAATGAGTACTAACTCGGCGAAGAGTCTGCCTGTGGCTTGATGCACCTCCCCCCATTCCGTACACTCCCCGCAACTAGCCCACTTTACCTTCCCAAAGGAGTTTCCATCGTGAAAATCGGCCTCTACGCCTCCATGTTCGGCAAAGACGATCCGCCCACCCTGCAAAGCATCGAAAGCTACATCGATCACGCCTACGACCTCCGCCTCGACTTGATCGACTTCCGCCGCGACCGCGGCTTTAGCTCCGAAGACGCCGGCTACCTCATCAAGACCAAACCCGCCTGTATTTTATATTTTGTTTCGTTCTGCTATTTAGCCTCCGGTGGACACTTTGTCGGCAGCGACGAGGATCTCCGCGACAAGGTCGCCACCGCCAAGGCCGATATGGACATCGCGCTGATTTTGGGCGCGCCCATGATCCGCCTATTCTGCGGCCAGCCCCTCACCGATCCGGAAGAGCGCGCCCGCGAAATCCGCTGTTTCCAAGAGGTCGCCGACTACGGCCTCGAAATAGGCATCGCCATGGGCCTGCAAAACCATCCCTCCACCGGTGACGACGTCATACGCATCATCGAAGAAACCGACCGGCCCAACTTCAGCTTCCTGCTCGACACCGGCCAGTGGTGCGGCTCGCCAGCCCGCAACCAAGGTATTCCCGACCCGGACCACGACATCTACGCCTACATGCAGCAGACCGCCCATCTGGCCACCCACGTCCGCGCCAAGTTCTACAAGATCGACAGCGGCAAGGAGGAGTGGATCGACTACGAGCGCATCGTCCCCATTCTCGCCGAGGCCGGGTACAACGGGCCACTCTCCGTCGTCTTTGAGGGCAAGGATGTCAATGATTGCGACGACAAGGAGGTTATGCGTTTGGCCGCCGCACAACTGCGGGATTTGGCCTCCCGGCTCTAAAGCCAAATGGAGACTGCGCCATGCACGTCAACCGGGATCAATATTTAGAAGAAGGCTACGTAATCCTGCGCCACTGCATCCCGCCGGAGATGTTGGATGCAGTGCGTACGGCCTACGAAAAAATGGTCAATCGTCAGCGGGTAATCTGGTCCCGCGAGCGAGCACCCGATGACCCCGCCGGCGGCGTCTGGGAAACGGCGGCCCAACCTCGGCTGCACCTGCAAATCATGCAGGGCCAAATCAATGCAGAAACTGCCCTGTCGATAGAAATCTGGCTCCACGAAAATTTGCAGGGAGCTAGCAGTGAGTTGCTGGGATTAGAGGACGCTGCGGTCACCGAGATGATGATGATGTGCAGCCCGGTTCGCGACCACGGCCCGGCCAAGTGGCACCGCGACTTCTACCCGCCCTATTGTGCCCCACTCCAAGGCTACGTCGACGACGTCCTCGAAAATGGCCCGCGCTATGTGCAGTGGAATATCCCGCTCTACGACGACGACGTGCTGTGGGTCGTGCCCAAAAGCCACATCCGCCGCAACACCGAGGAGGAAAATCGCCAACTCACCAAAGACAACCGCACCCCGCTCGCCAGTGGCGTGCAAACCCACCTCAACGCCGGCGACGGCGTGGCCTACATCCTGCCGATCCTACACTGGGGCAGCAACTACAGCACCAAGCTCCGCCGCACCATCCACGGCGGCTTTTCCGACTTCACCCACTATCCAGACCTCAGTTACCTCGAACATCTCTCACCAGCGGCCCAAACCACCTTTACCCGCTGGGACCAACACAGCCACCAGAAGTTGGGCCAAACCGAGGCCGCGCTCCGTGCGGCCTTGCAAAAGGATGGTGCGGCCTACCGCACTGCGCTCGACGTCCTGCATCCAGGCCGCGGCCCCAAGGGCCAATTGCAATCGACGCTGTTCTTGAGCAAAGCCGCACGCCGCATCCACCACCTCAAACGCCCCGATTTTGCTGTGCTTCCTGCCCAAGACCAACGCTACGCCACTAGCATGCACCCGATGACCTTGCAGTGGGGGCAACTCATCGCCGACCGCTTTTCAGCAGCGGAAGCCGCTGCGGTATGGGCGCGCTTCAAGCCTGTGGACGACGCCCTCCAAGCCCCGGAGTTGCAATGGGGCCCCGGTTTCCAAGGCGAGGATACCCATTACTACCTCAACGATGTCCCCGCCGACCTCAGCGTCGAACGCTTTATCGCCGGTTGGGATGGTTCGGATCAAAAAACGTAGCTCAGAGCCACGCTGGGTGTACCTGTCCGCGCTGCCGCTTGCAGCTTGAGCCGCTTGCCGTACTTAAACCGCACTCGGTCGCGCTTGGTCTCAATTACTTGGATCCCGTGCAAGAAGTCGTAGATCATACTGCCGGCGATGGTAATCACTCCCAACGCAACCAGCGGTACGCCTATCCCGCGATCGCGATGGAACTCGTGCAGGCGGTATTTGGGCGTCTCACCTTCTAGCGAAATGGGAATCTTCTCGTAGCGACGCTCGTTGTCTTTCCCGGCGTTGAGCACCAAGACGTCAAAATCCGTATCCGGGAAATCGCCCTCGTTCTCCCCAAGCGCCGCCCCAGCGACAATCGCGGCGACCCCCGCAAGACTCGTGGCCAAAAGCCACTTTCCCGTCGTAGGTTCCCCCGCGTAAAAGTGCATCATGCCCGGCACCGGAATCGCGCTCCGCATCAATCCGGTGGAGATGCGGCGGTTCATGTCCTGATATTCCTCGTAGGTCATGTCCTGCGGTATGGGTATCAGCGGTGCCTCGTTCAGCACATCGCCTGTTCCCTGCGATAGAGCTGACGACGGTACGACGAGTGCCAGCGCGAGCGACACTATCCCTAGCGCGTATTTTCTCATGGTTAATCCTCCTGTTGTTAGATTAGCGGTTTAAGCACGAAAAAGGACGACCAAATCGTCCACCTAGCCATCCGTTGTGACTTATAACACCTGAGCACGTCAATGGTGTCACCCCTATCAACGGGCTCATTAGGAGCCGTCCCGCTCCTTGCCCTGGGACCGGGGGCAGCCTACTTTCCTTGGGTATCCGGCCAGACTCCTCCGCTGTGAAGCCGAGCGGGAATTGAACTTTTTTGACGCGGTCGGTCCAATATTTCTCTGTTAGGACCGACCCCGTTCCACTACAAGTCAGTCAAATAATATCGCCTTCTTATCTTCCCAAGCAGGGTGCGTGGCCGCAACGCCCATCTTTCACGCGGAGAAATCTCATGCAGATAGCACGCCTGCTGCTAGGAGTGGGTTGGACCTCGCTCGTCCTGCTCGCCTGCAACGGCCAAGAAGCCAAGACCAGCACCCCGGCCAAAGTGGAGACCGAAGAAGAAAAGGTCCTCTACGCCATGGGCCTAGCCATAGCGCAAAACTCCCTAGAGCCGTTCAAGGGTCAATTCAGCGACGCGGAAATGGCAGTGGTCATGCAGGGCTTTGCCGACGCCGTCAAGGGCGGCGAGCCCATCGTCTCCCTGCAGGAATTCGGCCCCAAGATCAACCCCATGTTGCAGGAGCGCATGAAAAAAGTTCAGGCCCAAGCTGAAGCAGAGGGCACGGCCTTCAGGGAAAAGGCCGCTCAAGAAGAAGGTGCCGTGCAAACGGCTTCCGGCCTCATCTTCAAAGAGCTGACAGCCGGCACCGGAGCCTCGCCCAAAGCCACCGACCGAGTCAAAGTCCACTACCACGGCTCGCTAATTGACGGCACGGTCTTCGACAGTTCAGTGGAGCGCGGCGAGCCCATCACCTTTGCTCTCGATCAGGTGGTCAAAGGCTGGACTGAGGGACTGCAAATGATGAAAGTGGGCGGCAAGGCCAAGCTGACCATCCCGCCCGAATTGGCCTACGGCCCGGGGGGCCGCGC
>VXZF01000356.1:4566-6404 GCA_009845645.1 Gemmatimonadota bacterium
GCAAGGCCAAGCTGACCATCCCGCCCGAATTGGCCTACGGCCCGGGGGGCCGCGCAGGGATTCCGCCCAACGCCACCCTGATTTTTGAAGTCGAACTACTGGGCATTGAGTGAGATTCACGTCTCCCACTCCGCGTAAATGTCCGCGATCACCTCGTCGATCGGCGCTCGATGCGTCTCCGCGTCGAGCACCGATGCCTGGGTCGAGGCTTCGGCGAGCAGGGCTGGCAATTTAACCTGTTCCGCGTCAAAGACGTATTCGTGCCAGCCAGCCTCGGTTGTCAGGAGTTCGGCTCGGCTCAGATCAGGAGCCTCCTCCCTACTCGTCTGCAAGCGCAACCGCCGTCTGTCCCCGAAGTGATTGCGCAACTCGTCAAAGGGGCCGTCAAAAGCGATCCGTCCCCGGTCTATCATCACAATCCGACCAGCTAGCTGTTCCAACTCGTCCATATCGTGGCTGGTGATCATCACCGTTACCCCCTTCTCGCGGTTCAGATCCTTGATAAAATCGAGGATATGGCGTCTAGCCAGCACATCGACGCCAATCGTCGGCTCGTCCAAGAAGAGAATCTCCGGCTCGTGCATGAGCATCAGCCCGAGGTCTGCCCGCATCTTCTGCCCTAGACTCAACTGCCGCGCCAAACTATCCATGAACTCGTCGAGGCCCAGTAGTTCGCGCACAAAGCCGAGCATCCGCTCGTAGCGCTCCTGCGGAATATCCCACACGACCCGCTTCCATTCAAAACTCGCCGACACGGGCTGATCCCACCACAGTTCGGTGCGCTGGCCAAAGACCACGCCAATGCGGTTGACATAGGCCACCCGGTCCCGCATTGGGTCCATTCCCAAGGCCCGCACGCTCCCCGACGTCGGCACCAGCACGCTCGACAGCAGCTTGACCGTCGTCGACTTGCCCGCGCCATTGGGGCCAGCGTAGGCGACGATCTCGCCTCGGCGCACAACAAGGTCCACATCCTGCAGGGCGCGAATCTCGCGCACCCGAGGCCGAAAGAGATTCTTGAACACATCGCGCACATGCGCCGAGCGCTGGCGCTGGTAGAAGGTCTTGTTAATCCCCTTCAACTCAACTGCGATGTCCCCAGCGCAAGTAGCGCTGCGATCCAGTGTGTCCATAGTGATTCATTCCTTTCTTGATAGCTATCAGCGCCACAAGACTCAGGGCGCAGGCGAATATCGGCGTAGTCCACAGCGATCCAGCACCTTGGCCGATCCCGAGCAGCACCCGACAGGGATACCAAGCGACAAAACCCACCGGCAGCACGCTCAACAGACCGTTGACCAAGAGCGGATGCAGCCCATCGAGCGGAAACGACTTCAACTGCCAAGCGAAGCCGATTGCGCGGGAGCTGATCTCCTCGGCACCCACCGGCGACCAAAACGCCAGCACGCTCCACAAATAGCAAAAGGCCAATACCACCACACAGGAAGACAGCAGGTGGACTCCATAGCACAGCCACCAGCCGGGTTCCACGGCCATATCCAGCCGCCCCAAAGACCAAGTGCTGATCCCCAACCCGACTATGGCTCCCCAGCACCCGGAGAAGGGCATAAATCCCTCGGTGAGCAGAGCCATCCACAAGGGCTGCGGCTGCACCAGCGTGTGGTCGAGTTGGCCGCGGCCGATGCGGCGGCTGATGGCCAGTACGTTGTAGCCGAAGAACATTTCGAGCAGTCCTTGCACTAGGGCGGCGTAGCCGAGCATGAAGAGAATCTGGTCTTGGCTCCACGCCCCGATCCCAGCAAAGCGCTCGGCTAGGAGGAATACCGCCACCACCCCCGAGAGGCTGAGGATGAAGTCGGAGACGACGTTGATGAGAA
>VXZF01000225.1 GCA_009845645.1 Gemmatimonadota bacterium
AGCGGTCGTCTTTCGATCTATCAGTTTGATGGGCTTGACTTCGTCTCCTCCCTCGACCCCCTCGTTGCCGCTCAGTCCGTTTCATCAGGTGAGGTACCTGAAATTCGATCTAACTGCCTGTTTTTCCTCGAAATCATCAGTACATCAGCATCTGCTGACGATGTTTGTAGTACAGCCCGATGGGCAACGGTCGTCTTTCGATCTATCAGCCAGCTCGCGGGCGATCCGTGGGGTGCTCGCTCCATCCCTCGACGCGGGCGGCTGTCGGTTCGGGTCCTCGTCGCTTTCAATGCCGTTGAGCCAGAACGCCAAGCCGTCTTTTGGGCTTGGCGTTCTGGCTTGCAAGCGCGTAGCTCGATGCGCTCACCTTCGCCTTGGGTCCGTCTAGGAGTGCGCCAGCGCTTGCCCCATGCGAGCCGAACTAACATGTAAAGAAGCAGGCTTATAAAGGGAATTATATCTCTGAGTGCCCAATCCGTAGGAAAAACGAAATCGTATCAAATATGGTATGACCTAAAGGAAGGTGCGACCTTAAAGTCACATAAGTTGAGTGGAAATAAGGACTTGTCCAAATTCTCTTGCTTAGTGTGCAGAGCAATCCTTATCCCATCCTTGGGTAGTGCATCAGTTTGAAATTAAGGGTATGTACAAGTATTCCGATTTTTAAGATGAGTTGGGGCACTTTTCGTTGTTCTGTCCGTCTTCGGAAAAAATCACAGAAAAATCATAAAAACGGCCTCTGCGATCACAGAGATCTCACGTTAACTCCTTATCTTAAAAAGGAGTCTTAGGGCTGTCTTTTAGGACTCATTGTAAAGCAAGCGCGTGGCGCACCTTAATTTCAAATTGATGCACTACCTAGAACTTCCTTACTTTGTAGTTAGCTTCGATTTTGGACACTCGGGATTCGGAGTTATCGGTAATCTGAAAAACCAAGCGGAGCCTGCGGACAGGTCTCGCGCAATCGATGTAATCGGATTGTTCTTGGACCCGCAAAAAGCCGCGAAGCATCTACGGCGTTACTTCGCGGCCCTTGCAAGAAAATCACCTCGCCATAAGGAGGCTTATCGATGCTTGGCAATATAGTTCATCATCTGCGCTCTTGTCAGATCGGCCTGCTCATTTTTATCCCGTCCCTTATAGCTTGCTCGCCAGAAAGCCAGACGACGGTGACGGCAGCCGAGAAAGACGCGACCCTGTGGCAGACGGTTCAGATAGACGGCGTCGAATACTACAAGGGCGCAGCCAAGGCCAGCGCGACAACCCAGAGCGATCTGTCGATTGAACTATCCTATGTCATCCGGGGCGGCCAAGCTCACATCGACGCGGTCAAGATAGGCGGCGTCGAATACCGCGCCGACTGTGCCTCTGGAGCACCCGAGGCTCCTGAACGGCAGCCTGGCGGCTCTTCCGTGCCCCACCATCAATACTGCGAAGACGGCGTGGGCATAAGAGACATTGATTTTACCTGCGCTGGCTTACGCAACCCGCCGCCGCCACGGGAAGAGCCTGGTCCTGAGCACATACGCCTGAAAGTACAAGGCAACGAAGAATACCTGCGCAAACGCTTTGAAAACGCCATTGTGCAGGAGGTGTTGGGGCCTGTACCCAGAGGTGAATCGTACACCACTCCCTCCTCCTTTAATACCACATACAATCTGACCGACGGCGACGACGACTTCTTTTTTCTTGATATACAGCACAAGGCAGAATACGTAATACATACCGCTGGCGAGACCGATACTTGGGGCGATCTATACCTGGACGACAATGGAACCATCAAGCCCATTGCAGGAGCTTCAGGCGTTGGGTTCTTTGTTGTTACCGACGACGGATCATTCGAGGGCAACCTCTATATGAGCCTAGTCTTAGAGCCGGGCGAGTACTATCTGAGGGTAGCCCCAGAAACAGAGGGCGTGACGGGAACGTACACAGTCGAGGCGGTTGGCTTTGAGCTGGAATAAAAACAAAAAGGGCCGCCGAGAGAAGGAAGCAACCATACCCCCGACCGTATCTCGTAATGAGTAGATCCCCGGTTCAAGTCCAGGTGGCGGCTCCAATAAAAACAAAGAGTTACGTAAACCAAGCGATTCGCTAGGTGCAGCAGTACGTTGACGATGTGATAGCCCGCTGGTGCAAACCCCCATAGCTTGTGCTCCAATCAGAAGGTCGTATAGACCAGTGGCCAGTAGTGTCTCTCTTCTTCAATAGTGCTGGGAGAGAACCAGATTTGCCACAGACCCGATATGTCCCGCACCGGATCAACCTTGATGTATATGTTGTCGTCCCAGACGAAACCACCCCACAGCATCGCCGGCAGGTAGCAGACAACCACCAGCAAACCGAGTACGACAAGAGACAGCACATCCTGCCGCGAATAGGAGACTGCCACCGTTCGTGGCGATGCGGTTTCAACTGATCGCTGGGCTCTTTCATCGTTGCGGGCCGCTTGTCTCCGCTCCTGCCGCGAAGGCTTTGATGAGGTCGGTCGGAGGTCGGTCGGAGGTGCTGCGTCTTCTCTGTCGGTCTTCTTTTGGCCATTTAATAACCCAAGATTTCTGTGCTTTTTGTGGCTATTGTCCTTTTATTTTCGTTTTTTCGTCAACAAACCGGACACCCGAATTGGGCGGCGGCGTGGGCGCGTCGGGATAGAGTTTGCGCATTACTTCGGTAAAGGTGCCACCAGTGATCGTCGGGGCGTACCGATGCGGCTAATCGCTCCTGTCAAGCTCGGTTTTGTTGCAAGCAGTGTGGACACCAAGCTCACGCCGATTGCAACGCGGCCCGGAACATCCGGGCAAGGGCTTTTGTCAACGCGCCTGATAGTTTCAGCCTGCTCCGTCGCGGCGGGGTAAAAGGCTAGGGACAAGCCGCCTGATTTAGCGGGCGGTGGTTGACGGCGTGGCCTGCTGTTGGCGGATGCGCACGGCTTGCGCGTGGGCCTCAAGGCCCTCGGCCTGCGCCATGCGGACGATGTGCTCGGCTGTGTGGGCCAAGCGCTCGGGCGTGTACGCGATGATACTCGTCGTCTTGACGAAATCGGCCCATCCCAACGACGAGGCGTAGCGCGCCGCACCTTGCGTCGGCAGTACGTGGTTGGTGCCAGCGAAGTAATCGCCGACCGGCTCGCTGGCCGCCGCGCCGAGGAACAATGCTCCGCAGTGACGAACGGAATCCACCCAGCGCCACGGGTCGGCCACCTGCAATTCGGCGTGTTCCGGCGCTAGGCGGTTGAGCAGTTCAATCCCCACTTCAAGGCTAGGCACCACGACAATCGCGCCGTATTCTTCTAAGGCCCTATCTATAATCGAATGGCGCGGAAGGGCCGCTCGTTGCGCTTCAAGCTCCTCCTGCACCCGGCGCGCCAAGGCCGCGCAATCCGTGATGCACACGCACGCCACTCCCCAGCCGTGCTCAGCCTGTGAAAGCAAATCCGCGGCTACCAAGCGCGGGTCGGCTCCCGCGTCGGCGAGCACCACAATTTCCGACGGGCCAGGCAACAGCGCGATGCCCACTGTGCCGAAGACCTGCCGCTGCGCAGCCACCGTATAGGGGGAACCCGGACCGACGATTTTGTGTACCGGCGGAATGCTCTCCGTGCCATACGCCAGCGCCCCCACGGCCTGCGCCCCACCCACGGCGTACACCTCGTCAATGCCCAACAAACGCGCGGCCGCCGCAATCGTCGGATGTACCTCGCCGGTTTCCACTGGCGGCGAAACCACGCAGAGTTGGTCAACGCCAGCCACCTGCGCGGGCACGGCTGTCATCAGCAAGCTCGAAAACAGCGGTACCTCACCAGCCGGCACGCACAGCCCCACTCGCTCAATGGGCGTGATTTTCTTGCCCAGCATCACCCCGTCGCCGTCTTCGACAAACCACGAGTTGAGCTTTTGCCGCTCGTGGAAGGCGCGAATGTTAGCTATCGCCGCCTCCATAGAAACGCGCAGGTTCGGGTCGAGCGCAGCCTCGGCCTCGGCGAGCACAGACGCTGATACCCGCAACTGCCCAGGACGCACCTCCACGCCATCGAAGCGCTGCGTCAGCGCGCACAGCGCGGCATCGCCTTCTTTCCGCACCTGCCGCAGAATGTCCCGTACCGCGTCCTCGACTTCGGGGTCGGATTCGGGGCGGCGCGCCAGCAAGGCGGCGAGCGGGGCCGCGAGCGGCTCAGAGGGATAGGACGCAATAGGTACCATCAATACACGACCTTGTTGAGCGGATATTCGATGATGCCTTCGGCCCCGAGCCGCTTGAGCTGGGGGATCAACTCGCGCACCACGCGCTCGTCAGCGACGATTTCCAGCGCTACCCATTCGTCGTCCATCTGGCTGGAGACCGTGGGCGTGTGCAGGGCTGGCAGCCGGGCGATGACGCGGTCGAGCTGGGCGCGCGGCACGTTCATCTTGAGGCCAACTTTGTGCTCGGCTTCGAGTGCTCCCTTGAGCAGCATCAGCAAATTCTCGGCCTTCTCCCGCTTCCAGCCATTGGCCCACGCGGCCTTGTTCGCAATCAAGCGCGGGGTCGATTCGCAGACTGTATCGACGATGCGCAGCCGGTTGGCCTTGAGCGATGTGCCCGTCTCGGTCGCCTCGACGACCGCATCCACTAGCCCGGGAATGCCGGCCTTGACCTCAGTCGTGCCCCACGAAAACTCCACCTCGGCCTTTACGCCGCGGTCCTGCAAAAAACGGCGCGTCACGCCAATCAACTCGCTGGCAATGCGGCAGCCCGCGAGGTCTTCAACGCATTGGATGGGAGAATCCTCGGGTACGGCGATGACCCAGCGCAAGGGCCGCGCCGTGCTCTTGCTATAGGTCAGTTCGCCGATTTCGATCACCTCGGCCTCGCTTTCGAGAATCCAGTCCCGGCCCGTCAGGCCCACATCGACGACGCCGCGCGCCACGTACTGGGCGATTTCCTGCGCTCGAAACATCAGGCCCGCAAGCTGGGGATCGTCGATGTCGGGCACGTACGAGCGCGGCGCGAGCCGCACGCGATAGCCAGCGCGGACAAACAGGTCAAACGTGGACTCCTGCAAGCTCCCGGACGGGAAGCCGATCTTCAATTCCTTCATAAATTCCTCGCGTGAGACTGCTGCCTTTAGGCGGCAGAGGGACAGCGATTTAATCGGTAATAGGCGGCTTGTCCGCCTTGAGCCGATAGAAACCTAAGGGGTTATGTAATGAAGATAAAATCACTATATTTAAGGGCATGGAAACGATCCGCACCCTTTCTTGCAAGTTGGTGGTTCCACCCCAAGTAGCAACGCGTCTTGAGGCGACGCTTGAAGCGTTTGCCCAAGCCTGCAACTTTGTGGCTGATTGGGGCAATGAGCATAAGAAGCATCGCCAGTACGATCTGCATAAGGGCTGCTACCGCGAGGTGCGTGAGCAGTTTGGTCTGTCGGCCAACTTGGCGGTCCGTGCTATTGCTCGGGTGGCCCCTCGGATGGCCAATGCCAAGACGCGGCACAGCCGGTTCAAGCCCACCAGCATCGACTACGACGCCCGCATCTTCAAGCTGGATGTGTCGAGCGAGACCGTCAGCCTGCGCCTGATTGATGGGCGTTGCATCCTCGCGCTGGCTTTGGGCGACTTCCAGCGGCAAGCACTCGCCGGACAGCAGCCCACCAGTGCGACGCTCAAGAGAGGACGGAAAAACCGTTTTTACCTTGACATTCAGGTGAAAGACGAAGCTCCCAACCCGCCCAAGGACGACGAGATAGAGGGCACCCTCGGCGTGGACTTGGGACTTCGGCATATCGCCACTGATTCCGCAGGACACCAGTTTCAAGGGCAAGACCTCGCCGACTATCGCCTCCACCGCGCCAACGTCAGAGCGTGGTTGCAGGCGAAGGCAGATACCGGCAGCAAGCAGACCCGCAAAGCCTGCCGCCGGGCACTCAAACGGCTTTCCGGTCGGGAGCGACGCCACCAGAAACAGATCAATCACACCATTAGCAAGCATCTGGTCGCCTACGCCAAAGAGCATGGGCTGGCCATCGTCTTTGAGGTGCTTAAAGGCATTCGGGATCGGTGTCGGTTCCGCAAAGGACAAAGGCGACGCTTGCACTCGTGGGCATTCTACCAGTTGCAGCAGTTCGTCGAATACAAGGCGCGACGTGCTGGCGTCCGCGTCGTGTCTGTTGACCCGCGCTACACATCCAAGACCTGTGCCGACTGCTTGCATGTGGGTATCCGTCGTCAAGACGATTTCTCCTGCAAAAATTGTGGGCAAGCGTCCCATGCTGACTTCAACGCGGCAAGGAACATTGCCCGCCTTGGCCTCGCTGTAATCCGAGGCGAATACTCCCTACTCTCCTGTGCGCTCCCAAGCGGCGGAAGAGTAGGAGGGTAAAGCTGACTGCTTTAGCTGTCAGTG
>VXZF01000109.1 GCA_009845645.1 Gemmatimonadota bacterium
CCGCGTTGGGCCGGGTCGTGCGGAAGAGCGGATCCAGCAGCACCAAGTCGTCTTGCACCGAGATGCGGGTCCCCGTGCTGCCGTACACGGTAAACTGGCGAAAGGGACGCGCGTCCTCGTCGTCGGGAAAGACGAGACGTATCTCCCGAGCTAGCACGGCTCGGCCCAAGTCTATTTCAATGGCCCAGTCCTCGACGGCATCGGCCGGATCTGGACGCCAGAAGGTCTGGAGATCCCCGTCGATGATGAGGTCCGCATCGGTTGGATTGGAGGTCGCCTCCCAGATGCCGCCCGTAGTTCGACCGCGGCTTTTGCTCTCATAGGAGAAGAGATGGGCATCAGCGACCGCGTTGATGTCCTTGCGGAACTTGACGAGCTGTAGCTGGCCATTCTCGCCCACCTCAGTTAGGCCAAGGGGCACCCGCCAAGTCGCCCAAGCATCTTGCCCTTGGAAGGTCAGGGTTTCGCTGCTAACGGCCATGGCAGCCAACGCGACACAGACGAGCGGCACGAGAAATCGCATCGTTCCCACCCTCTCAGTACGCTACGCCCACGGGGCGGAGCAAGGCGGCAGCGCGGCGCTCGGATTGCAGGACCACGGAGATTAGGTACACGCCCGGAGGCAAGGCACGACCCGCTGCGTCGCGTCCGTCCCAGCGGGCCGTTTGCGGGCGGGCCGTTTGCAAGCCTTGGGGCTCTGTCGCAACGTGGCGACCGTCGAGTGCATAGACCGCCAATTCGACGGGCACTTGTTCCGGCAGGCCATAGAGGGAATAGGCCATGCGAAGCTCGTCGTGAACGCCGTCGCCATTGGGCGTCAACACAGGCGTTGAAAAGCGCAAGTTTTGCACCAAAGCAGGTTGTTGATCCGAAGCGCTGAGGATGCGCAGGCTATTGGTGGAGAGCAGTTCGCTGGCGTCCCCAGAGACGATGGGTTGGGGCAAGGTCTCGACCTCTGAGTCGGTGACGGTACCCAAGAACGTGGTGGCCAGTTCAAACACTTCCGCGGCAAAGACGATGCGCAACGGCGCGTTGTTGGCGCGGGTAACGCGCTCAGGTAGAACTACTGTCAGCCCATCGTCCTCTTCGCGGACGGCGATTGGGTCGGTCGCTTGGCCGCCGATGAGCAACTCTTTAAACGCGGGACGGGCACCCGTTTGGATGCGCACTTGGTCGAAGCCGCGCTGATTCCCGCCTGAGAAAGACGCCGACAGGTCGTACGCAAACTCGACCATTTCGCCCAAGGCCACCTCGCCAAATCCATGCGCGGGCCGTGGGTCGGCGAGCGGAGCCACTTCGCCGAGGACGCGCGCTGCCAACAGCGGTGCCCGCTCGACCCACAGCGAATCCAAGCGCACAAAATCCGCAAAGCGGGTGCTGTGCAAGGTAATGAGCACCTGTATGAAGGAGCCGCTGTCGAGGTTGAGCGGCAGACCCGACTGGGTCGTGGGCGTTGACCAGAAGGTCCAGTTGTCGCTGTCGTAGGTGATTGCGGCTCGCATTCCAGGACGGGGGCTGCGCTGGACAAAGTCACAGGAGGCGCACGTGCGGGCAAACCCAGTGCGGAGATCGTTCTCGTAGCGGGCGCGGGAGACGACCTTTTCCTTGCCAGTGACCGTGTATTCGTGATAGATGTTCGGATCGTCGTCGCGGCCCGTGCGAATCTCGACCTCGGCGAAGGCCTGTGCATCGGGAGCCTCGACGGCCTCGCTACCGACAACGCGCATCGGCGTGGCGGTAAAGAACAGCCGGCCAAAGTTTTGCTCGACCCCGAGGTCGATGATTTTGGAGCGATACGTGGCCCGCTTGGGAAAGCCCTCGCCATAGACCTCGAACTCGCTGATGGTGCCCAAGAGCGAGCGAGCTTGATTGCCTTGGCCGCCGGATGAGCCGCTAACGCGGATCCGGGTCAAGGCCGTCTCGTCGATGATGGAAAATTTGCGGGCCCAGCGAAAGAAGCGCACGTATTGCTGATCGAAACCAATGCGCACGTCAGGCGCAAAATTTTGCGTCGGCTCGGCAACGATCCTCGCGAGGGGCAGCGGGCCTTTGATGGCGAAAATCTCGCTGTTTTCCTCTTGGATCGAGACTTGAAAGGCCGGCGTCGAATCCGTGCGCAGTGGCGTGCCGTCGGAGCGAAAGCCGCCCGAAGGGGTGTGGAAGCCGAAGGTGTGCGCCGGCACGGGCACGGCCAAGTCGATGGTGAAAAACTGCTTGCCAATGCCCTCGGCCTTGGAGGAATTGTACGTGGTGCTGTCGGCATCGATGAGTGCGACGCCGTTTTCGGTTGGGTCGCCGTTGCCTTCGTTCCACTTCCAGATGCGGGGCCGCTCGCCGTCGATATAGCCTAATTCTTTGGGCTGGCGAAAGGTCGTCCAGTTGCTGAGCAGGGAAATGATGTTGACGCCCGGCTCGACGCGCACCGGCTGGATGGCACCAGGGACGCGCTCAAAGTCAATCATAATGCTGACCGTGTCTTGGCCGGCCCAAGGCTGGCTGCCGCCGAGTTGCCAGGTCGTCACTTCAGCCTTTAGGACGGTCGGAGCCAGAAACCCAATACCAAGGATGAGAGCGAAGCTGCGGGTGCTCAGCATGTCCTATCTCCTAGCGGAAATGCACATCGGCCGCATGCAGGGCACCCGGGCCGTTTTGCATCCTCATCAGTTGGCGCTGACGCGGGCTCAAGCTGTCCCACCACTCGGGCGGGAAGCCGTCGTGCGGGTCGAGTTGGAAGACCAACATGTGCTTTCTATAGTGGCCGAAGAGGGCGTGGCGGTTGCGGTCTCCGGTGTTGGCACCGCCGCCGTGCCAGCACTGGCCATTGAAGACGATCACCGAACCGGCCGGAGCGGTGGGCTGCACCTCGTGCCGGACTGAGAATCCCTCCGGGGGCGCGGCGAGGCGACTCTTGTGCGAGCCGGGCACTACGCGAGTACCGCCGATCTCAGGGCTAAAGTCGTCGAGCATCCACACCGTATTCATCATCACCGGCGTGTCCATGTTGAGCATATAGGCGGGAATGTCGCTGTGCAGGTCTTGGAAGCCGTCGCCGGGGCGGACGATGCGCGAGTTGAGGCTGCCCAAAATCAGCGAGGGCTCGAGAAAGTGCTCGAGGATGGGCAAGACGCGAGGGTGGTCGATGCACTGGTGGAAGATGCGATCCATGACCGGGAGGTTGGCTACGTGGCGGGCCGCGCCGCGATGGGTGTGTTCGGTGCCGTGCTCTTGTTCGCAGCGGATCAGGGCCTGACGCATGGCCGTGGCCGTGTCGGAGTCGAGAACGTTTTCGAGCAGGGTGAAGCCGTAGATTTCGATTTCTTGGATAGCTTGTTCGAGTTCGTTCATAGGGGTTTCCTTTACAAGAGCTACTAAAATAAGCCCGCAAAGTTCGCTTCTGCAACCGACTGCCTCTAAGCCGCATAGAGCGCATCGACGATCATGCGCAGCGACAGAAGCGTGATCACTATCCTAAAGACCTTGCGGAACAGGCTTTCGGAAACCCGGTTGCGCAAGCGCGTCCCGCACCACGAGCCGAGCGCCGCCGCACCAATCATCCCGGCGATGAGCGGCAAGTAGGGCGCGAAGGCGAAACCGACGAAGCCGAAGACTAGGATTTTGCACAGGTGGGTAACGGTCATGACCATGCCGTGGGTAATGACCAAGCGGTCCTTGGGCAAACCCGCGCTGGCCAAAAAGGCACCGGTCAGAGGACCGGCAACGCCAACGAAGAGGGCGAGGAAGGTCTGAAGGGCACCGAAAATGGCGAAGTGGCCGGGAAGGCGAAAAGCGCGGCTAGGCACGGGAACCCAGATGACGAGGAGGATGAAGATGCCCAGGTACAGGGGGAGATCGTCGAAGCTAAAGTCGCCGACTACCTGCGCCCCCACGACAGCGCCGAGGAGTGAGCCGCCCGAGAAGGGCCAGAAGATGCGCCATTCGATGTGGCGTAGGCCAAAGAATACGCGGCTGGCGTTGGAGGCGAGTTGCACGGCACCGTGGACGGGGATGATGGCCGCAGTGGGCAGCAAGCCCGGCATGACCGAGATCAGCGCAATGCCGCCGCCCACGCCGATGATGGCGGTAAAGGTCGAGGTCAGGAAGGAGACGCCGATCAGGAAAAAGGGATCCATTTAGTCGGCGAGAACCTCTCGGGCATAGGCGAACAGGGCGGGGTTGCCACCGGTGTGCAGGAAGATCGCCTCGCCGTCGAGCCGGCCGTCGCGCACGTGGGCAAAGAGACCGGCGAGAGCCTTGCTGGTGTACACCGGATCGAGGAGAATACCCTCCTTGCGCGCCAAAGTGCGCAAAGCGTCCAAGCCAGCGGGCGTGGGGATGCCGTACCCCTCGCCGACGAAGGAATCGTCGTTGTCGAAGTCGGCGGCGTTCATGGCAATGTCGAGGCCGAGACGGCGGGCGGCTTGGTTGGCGATGGTGGCCATGTCCTCGTGGCGGTTCTCGACATTGGCGATTGGGCAGAAGCCGCGCACTTGAATCGGCGACTCAATATAGGCTAGGCCCAAAGCTAAGCCAGCTTGGGTAGTGTCGAGGGCGGAGAGGTAGAGGTAGGACGGATTGATGCCTTGCTCTTGGCATTGGCGGGCAATCTCTACGCCCACTTCGGCATAGGCGATGGCGTCGAGGTCGATCGTATCTTCGCGGCGCGGCCAGTACGCGTTTTTCCCCTGTGCGGAAAGCTCCTCGACCTTGGCTTGCAGAGCGTCTTGTTGACCGTGCCGACCGCCTTCCGCTAGGACGGTGATCTGTGCGCCGAGCAGGTGCTGTAGCAGGTTGTTGCCCTGCGATTCAGTGTGGTCGATTGCGCGCACTGGCCGGAGGATCAGGTGCAGTTCCAAGTCCAGCTTGGCGCAGGCCGCGGCGAGTTGGCGGCAATAGTTGGACTGCACCGCCGCGCCCGCGACGATGGTGTCGGCCCCCTTGGCCAAGGCGTCGGCCAAGGCAAACTCGAACATCCGCGTCTTGTTGCCGCCAAAGGCCAGACCGTTCAAGTCGTCGCGCTTGATGTAGAGTGCCGGGCTGTCGAGGTGATCGGTCAGGCGCGGCAGCGGCTCCAGCGGAGTCGGGCGGATTGAGGCTAGCTGGACGCGGGGTAGTCTGGCGATGGCTGCGGTGAGGGCATTCGCTTTTGCGGCGTTCATGTGGCGCATTCCTTTGGCCAACCTTGGGGCGGCAGTTGGGAGAGGTGGTTTTGACGGTGGCACTCTTCGATAACGGCAATCTGCACGCGCACCTGTTGCGGCGTGATCTCGGGTTGAGCTGATTCCCTCAACACGGTGAATACGCCGTCGTAATAGGCGTTGGACATGTAGGTAAATGCGTCTTGTTCGTCCTCGTTCGGTGCCCAGGATCGCTCGATCATTTTCAACTCTTCGCGGCAATAGCTCGGGCCGGGCAGTGGGCTGCGTATGAGCATTTGCTCGGGTGCCTTTTGCGGATCGTAGTAGCGCCAGACCAGCCCCGCAGGGCCGCCGGAGAGGCCGCCGCGCTCGCCGTGAATGGTGTACATGGGCTGCGGGAAGGCGGTGCAGGAGGAGATTTCGACATCAATGACGGGTTTGTCTTTGGTGCGCAGCAGAATTTTGACGTAGTCCTCGGCGTCGCCGAAGGTGTTGGCGCGATCCATGGCGCAGAGGATTTGGTCCGGCATTTTGAAGTCGAGCAGGCGCATGGCTTGGTCCATGGGGTGCGGGCCGGTGTTGAGCAGGTTGCCGCCTCGGTATTCCTGCACGGTCTGCCAGTCCCAGCGGCGGGCAAAGCCGCTGAAGGAGATCGAGACTTGGACGATGCGGCCAAGGACGCCGGAATCAATGACTTGGAACATTTTTTGAAATTGGGGCGCGTTGCGCGACTGCTGGAAGGGCAGGAGCAGGCGATCGGCCTTGTCGGCGGCGGCGATCATGTTGTCGAGTTCGGCCACGCTCCAAGCGAGGGGTTTTTCGCAGATGGTGTGGTAGCCGGCGTTGAGGGAATCGATGGTAGCTTGAGGGTGGAGGTGGCTGGGCAGGGCGTTGACCACCAAGTCGATATCGCCGCGCGCGAGAAGGTCGCGGTAGTCGTCGTACGCGTCGCAGCCCATTTCGCTTTGGGCGCGCTGGCGGCGGTCCTCAAGGAGGTCGGCGACGGCGACTATTTGGTACTTGTGCGGGGCGGTCTTGAAGTAGCGGCAGTGGATGTCGAGGCCGGAGCGGCCTTGGCCGAGAACGGCGACGCGGATGGGTTCTTTTTGCGTAGTCAATCTGGGTAGCTCCGTGTAGAGATGGGCGTTTATGTTGGGGGTTGAGCGGAAGGGTGTCAAGGGGTTGTAAAGGGAGGGGGGGATGCGTAGTTTACGTGGCGGCAGAGGATGATAGCGAGAGAAAAG
>VXZF01000032.1 GCA_009845645.1 Gemmatimonadota bacterium
GCAACCCAGCGGAACTTGAGGTATTTGTGCAGGAAGGGAATCGAAAACGCCCGGGATATAAACTCCTCGGAGACCGCGGGCATAAAGCCGATCAACAGCACCATGATCCACGGGATATACGTGTTGACCATTTCGCTGTAGGGAATGTACGCCGGACCCCAAGCGCCGAATTGTTCGGCTGTGATGTAAAAGAGTACTTGGTAGGCCAAGAAGGCGGGGGTCATTGCCAAGCCGAGAATAGTGCCGAGGAGAAAGCGCTTCGTGCGCAGACCCGCTGGCGTAAACTGGCCCCCGATCTGGATTTGGTTCGCGTAGTAGCGCCGGTACAAAGGCTCGGCCGCCGCGGTGAGAAAGAAGATGAGGATGCCTTGGCCGGCAGCGGCGAACAGACTGTTTAGCAACTGTCCCGTCAGAAAAGACCCGTATGTATCGGTCGTATCGTAATCAAACGCGGTCAGCGGCAGGTTGTTGAGTTGGGCCAACAGCGTCAGGATCGCGGCGATGGCCCCGAAGATCGCGGCGGTCTTCCAGCGGATGTCTCGGGCGCGAACGCCGATAAAGAACGAGACCAGCATCGCCAGTATGGTTAAGAGGAGTAAGGTCGCGGCCACCAAACCCGTAGTCTCGTTGTGAGACCGCAAATCGGCGTAGTCGCGCTCCCACGCCTCGGGGATTTTGAGATACTCACCAAAGCCGCCGATCTGGTCACCTTGCAGCCGCACGTAGAAGCGGTAGTGAGCATCGCCAACGGCGAAGTCGCGCAGCTTCCAGTTAAAGGTGTGGTCAATGCGGTTAGGTCGTTCCTGAGTCCGGACTTCTACGAATTCGAGCGCGGCGAGGTCGCGGCCAAGCTCAGCGGTGAGAAAGGCCTCGGCCAAACGGCGGGCTTCGGCTTCTTCTAGGCTCGCGCCGGGTGCTTCTTCCCCGATGAGATGACTAAAACTGACGAGTTCGCCAGAAGTCGTAACCGTGGCCTGGAACTCCTCCTTTTCCAGCTCCCGCACCCAGCGGTTGCTCCAGCGCCACAACTGCACGGGATCGCCAATGACCTGCGTGGCCCCTTCGAGACCCAACTCGCGCTCGAGGAAGGTCTTGGTATCGTTGTCGTAGCGGAAAATGGCGCTGTGGCGGTAGTCGGCCAGCTCAAAGCCGCGGGCAGCGATAAAATCGACCGCCTGTTCCTTGGCCTCGTCGCGGGTGACGCGGAAGTCGATTGACGCCTCGGGAAAGGCCTGATAGAAGTAGTGAACTCCAACGGCCAAACTAACGGCGGCAATAAGCACGCAGCCGCCGATGAAGGCGAAGTCTTTTCTCGTTAGTCTTGTTTCCATCTGTCGTATGGGATTTTAATTGTGGAGAGGACGATTTTGCTGCATTCAACATATCAAAAGACCATGACTCAGACAAACCCGCCGCATTGACGCGCACAGCGGCATTTTGCAGATTCGCGGCCTCAAACCCTTAACAGAGGAGCACACGGTGGCAGCAAAAAAACAGGAGCACTTCCGCGTCGGTGTCATAGGCTATAGCGGCGCGTTCAATATGGGTCAGTTGCACTTGACCTCCATGGCCAAAAACGAGGGTGTAGAAGTGGCCGCTGTTTGCGAGCTGGATCCCGCGCTGCGTCAAGCAGCCGAAGAGGACTTTCCCGGCATCAAGACCTACAGCCGTATCGGTACCATGCTGCGCAACGCAAACTTGGACTTGGTGACGATCATCACCCCGCACAACACGCACGCCAAGCTAGCAGTGCAGTGCCTCAATGCCGGAGTCCGCGTAGTCTGCGAGAAGCCCCTCGCCATTACCAGTGCTGAAGTCAAGCGCATGCAGGCGGCGGCTAAAAAGAACAAGGTCATGCTCTCGACGTTTCACAACCGGCGCTGGGACGGCGACTTTGTGGTGCTGCGCGATCTAATCCTCAAAGAGCAAATCATCGGCCGCGTCTTCCGCATTGAGGCCGGGTTTTACGGCTACGGCGAGCAGGGAACTTGGTGGCGCTCCAATCGCAAAATTTCCGGCGGAGCCATCTACGACTGGGGCGCGCATTTTACGGATTGGATTTTGAATATCGTCCCGGAAAAAATCGCCTCGGTCAGCGGCTATCAAGTCAAAAATTCCGCGTGGAAAAAATACGACAACGAGGATCACTCCGAATACACGCTGCGCTTCCACGGCGGCTGCACCGTCACCCTGACCATGTCCAACCTGTCGATGAGTCCGCGGCCGCGCTGGCGGGTGCTGGGCACGCAGGGCGCGATCGAGGATGCGGGCGGCAAGTTCCTCGTCAAGGCGATGATCAACGGCCGCCAGATGAGCACCGAGGTGCCTTTCGCCGAGTCCAATTGGGACGCGTACTACGAAAACATTTTCGCGCATTTGCGGGGCCGCGCCGACCTCGTCATTACCCCTGAATCCGCGGGCCGGGTAATCGGCGTGCTCGAAGCAGCTAACATTTCGGCGGCACGCGGGTCAGTGCCCATCAAGCCAGCCTTTGTCTGAGCAAGAGCTGCCCCACCTCAACCCAACTGCGCAGCTATCCTCGCTCTTGGGGATCGGCTGCCGCTCTGGGGCCACGGTCGTTGGCCTGTCGGCCGTGCGCCGCGCCAAAAAGCTGGCCTTTGTATTTGCCAGCAGCAGCCTAGCAGAGCGGACGTTGCGCGAACTGGCTCGTTTAGAACGCGAGGGTACGCGCGTCTTTCAAGTACAGCCAATGGAAGCGCTGACTCAGAGCTTTGGCCGCGAGGATGCCCACGTGATCGGCGTTTTGCGCGGCGACTTAGCCCGCGGGTTGGCCAAGCACCTAAAGGAGCAAGAATCGTGACGTCCTGGGAAATCGAGCGCAAGTACCTCGTTGCCGACCGCTCTTGCCTCGATCAGCTAGAGGGCGTCGCCTTTCGGCAGGGCTACATTCCCATCCAAGACGGCGGCGTAGTGCGCGTGCGAATTGAAGGCGAGCGGGCAGTACTCACGCTCAAGGGGACGACTAGCGGCATCGCGCGCCGCGAGTACGAATACGAAATCCCGCGCCAAGACGCCGAGAGCATTTTAGCGACCCTGTGCCAGCGGCCACACATTGAAAAGACGCGCTACACCTTGCCTTGGGCGGGCAAGGTCTGGACCATCGACGTATTTTCTGGAGAAAACGAGGGGTTGGTGCTCGCCGAAGTTGAGCTGAGCAGCCAAGACGAGGTTGTGGAGAAACCTCCTTGGGCTGGCGTCGAAGTATCGGACGATCCGCGCTACTACAACGCCAACCTCGTGCACAATCCCTATTGCAAATGGCGAGACGGTTAGATTATCCGGTCACTCCTATCTCTCAAAAAGCATGCTCAAATCCAACGCCGGTGCCGAATGCGTCAGGGCACCGATCGAGACGAGATCTACACCGGCGGTAGCGGCCTCGCGCACGGTCGCCAAGGTATAACCGCCAGTGGCCTCAATCTCAATAGCGGGATTGGCAGCGCGGATGAGTGCTACGGCCTTATGCAGAGTCGGCGCGTCCATGTTGTCGAGCAGGATGCGGTCCGGGCCACCCACTAGGGCCTCCTCAACTTCCGCGAGATTTTCGGCTTCCACGTAGACCGGTGCTGCTTGGCCCCGCGCCGCGCGGATGGCAGCGCGAACGCCGCCCGCGGCCGCAGCGTGGTTTTCCTTAATCAGCACGGCGTCGTACAGGCCCATGCGGTGATTGACGCCCCCGCCCAAGCGCACAGCCCATTTCTGCAAGTGCCGCCAGCCTGGGGTGGTTTTGCGAGTGTCAGTGATGCGCGTAGCCGTGCCGCTTAGAGCCTCCACATAGCGGTGAGTCAAAGTGGCCACGCCCGAAAGCTGTTGCAGAAAATTGAGCGCAGTGCGCTCCCCAGCCAAGAGCGCGCGCGCACAGCCTTGCAAGCGGACGAGGGTCTGGCCTTCCGCGACCTCGTCCCCGTCGGCAACCTCAGCGCACACAGAAATGCTCTGGTCGAGACGGGCGAAAACCGCACGGGCGACCTCAATACCCGCGACGACACCGGCTTGGCGAGCGATGATGCGCGCGTGAGCTTCGGCATCGCTCGCCACGGTCCAAACAGCAGTCAAATCGGATTCTACTTCTACAGCACCTAGGTCTTCCCGCAAGGCTAGGTCGATGAGCTGGTCATACGCGGTGGCGGGCAATGGAGCGGAGCGGTTTGTGGCCATTTTGTTTCCTTAAAAAAGTTGCTGGTTTACAGTGTTTGGCAAATGTACGCAAAGTCCGATCGCACCGCTGACATTAGACAGAAAATGCCCGGCGATCTATGTTTTTTAGTATGGCCACGCTCGTCCACGTCACGCACGAAGCCGTGCAGCAAGCTGGTGGCATCGGCACGGTCCTGCGCGGCCTGATCACCGCCCGCAGCTACCAGCGCCATTGCCAGCGCACCATCCTGCTCGGCCCCTTAACCAATCCAGCCAATGCCCAACCACTCGGCCCGAACGGCGAAATCCTCTACGACGCCAGCCGCAGCATCCGCGCCGCCGACGTCGCCGACCAACTCAGCGCGGTCGAGCATGAATTTGGCGTGCGCTTGGTCTATGGCCGACGCTTGCTGACCCAAGACGGACGCCGAGCCTCGCCCGAGGTACTGCTAGTGGATGTGAGCCACCCACCCGAGCGGCTAAACGAATTCAAACGCGACCTATTCCTCCAGTTTGGCCTCGAATCGCACCGCTACGAACAGCACTGGGAATACGAGCAATACATGCGCTTGGCCGAGCCGGGTTTCGCGGCCGTGCGCTCCTTAGTCGGAGACGCGCCCTTTTTACTATTAGCGCATGAATTCATGGGGCTAGGTACCGCCTTCAAGGCCCTGATGAGCGATGCAGCGTGTAAGACCCTGTTCTACGCGCACGAAGTGGCCTCCGTGCGGCCCTTGGTGGAGGAGCGGCCCGGGCGCGACATTGCCTTTTACAATGCGCTGCGCCAAGCGCGAGCAAACGGCCAGTACATCGACGAGCTATTCGGCCCGCAAGACAGCTATTTCAAACACGCCCTCGTCAGCCAAGCCTATCGTCTCGACGCAGTCCTCGCCGTCGGCGATTGGGTGGTGGAGGAATTGCGCTTTCTCGGGCCGGAATTCGCCGCTTGTCCGATCGACCTCGTGTATAACGGCGTACCAGCCGCCGAGTTGCCCGCAACCGAACGCGAGGCAGCGCGAAAAAAAGTGCAGACCAGCGGATCCTCGCTCTTAGGTTGGACCCCAGATCTGATCTTTACCCACGTCGCCCGCCTAGTCGAGAGCAAGGGTTTGTGGCGCGATTTGCTGGTACTCGAACACCTCGATCACCACCTGTGGGAACGCGGGCAACGGGCGCTTTTTATCGCGTTGGCGACCGAGACCGGCCGCCGCGATCCCGAGGACGTCCAGCGCATGGCCGCGTACGGTTGGCCGCTGGTTCACCGCGAAGGGGGGAGCGACCTCAGCAGCGGCGAGCTAAAATTCGACCTTTTAGTCCGCGCCTTTAATGCGCGCACGCGCGCTGTCAAAGCGCTTTTCGTCAACCAATTCGGGTGGGATCAGCAAAGCTGCGCGTTCCTGCCAGCCAACGCGGAGTTCGCCGATTTGCGCCGAGGCAGCGACGCGGAATTCGGGCAGTCGATTTACGAGCCTTTCGGCATCTCCCAAGTCGAGTGCTTGAGCGCTGGCACCATCAGCGTGGTCAGCGATGTGTGCGGCTGCCGCAGCTTTGTGCGCCAGACAGCCGGCGAGGCAGGATTGGACGGCTTTATCGAGGGAACTTATACCCAGCTCGACGAAGCCGACGGCACCAGCCAGCCGATTGGTGCGCGAGAACGCACACAGGCCGAAGCATTGCAAAGTCAGGTAGTGGCCAGCGCCTTGGCCAGCCAGTTATCCGCGGGCGCGACTGGCCGCAAAAAACTGCTTGCCGAAGGATATGCCACGGCCCAGAAGATGAGTTGGGAGCGCGTGGCCGAGGATATGCTGTTACCCGTTTTGCGGCGGCTGGAGCAGTGACATGGCTGGGCTAGTGATTGCACTCGCACTCTCGCTTGGCGGCTGCGTGCCCTTTATCGGCGGGCCGGACCAAAGCCGTCAACTAGCGCGTGCGGCCCAAGATCTCGTGGAAATCATCGAGGTCCAAGAGGGCGAGATTGACTGGCTGGGCTTGCGCGACCCCGCCGGCGTGCAGACCGAGGAAACCAAAGTACTCGACGATTATGTGCTGTCCGCGCTGATGAGGACCGAGGTTGCGGTGGGGTTGGTCGATACGACCGGGAAGCGCTGGCGCGGTGAGGAATTAGTGGGCCTAAAGCAAGGGGGAAGCGCCGCGCTTGCGTTGGGCGGGCGGCTCGAAGCAGACGCCCCGTGGATGTACGTGCGGATGTTTTTAG
>VXZF01000253.1:0-3017 GCA_009845645.1 Gemmatimonadota bacterium
CTCGTGCCCAGAGTATGGATGTGCTCTCGTCCATGGCCACGATCGCCGGCTACAAAGCGGTGCTCTTGGCCGCTGCGGCCCTGCCGCGCATGTTCCCGCTTTTGATGACGGCCGCTGGCACGTTGACCCCGTCTCGGGTGCTGGTCATCGGCGCTGGGGTCGCTGGTCTCCAAGCCATTGCCACGGCCCGCCGCCTAGGAGCGGTTATCCGGGCGTACGACGTGCGGCCAGCGGTCAAAGAACAGGTCGAGAGCCTCGGGGCCGAGTTCGTGGAATTGGACATTGACGCGGGCGACTCCGAGGACGCCGGCGGATACGCGCGGGCGCAGGACGAGGTATTCTACCGCCGCCAGCGCGAGGAACTAGCCAAGGTCGCCGGTCAGAGCGATGTGATCATCACCACGGCCGCCATCCCGGGGCAACCAGCTCCTTTGTTGATTACGGCTGACGCTGTGCAGAGCATGGGGCCGGGGTCGGTCATCGTCGATTTGGCGGCTGAGCGCGGTGGCAACTGCGAGTTGACGCGCCCTGGGGAGACGGTAGTAGAGGATGGAGTGCAGATCATGGGGCCGCTCAATCTGCCAGCGACCGTGCCGCACCACGCCAGCCAAATGTACTCGCACAATATCGCGACCTTCTTCCGGCATTTAGCGGGCGAGGGAGAGTTGCAATTCGACATGGAGGACGAAATCACGCGCGAAACCTTGGTGTTGCGCGACGGTGAGATCGTCCATCCGCGCATTCGCAAAGGAAGCTCATAGTGGAAGTCCTAGTAGCCGCGCTGACGGTGTTTGCACTCGCCGTCTTCGTCGGTTTTGAAATCATCACCAAGATCCCGCCAACCCTGCACACGCCGCTGATGTCCGGGTCCAACGCCATCTCCGGCATCACCCTGATCGGCGCACTGCTCTCGGCAGGCTCCGAGCATTCGGCCTTGGCGACCTATTTGGGATTGGCGGCTGTTATCTTCGCCACGATCAATGTGGTGGGTGGGTTCATGGTGACGCACCGCATGTTGGGGATGTTCAGGAGGCGAGACTAGCGCATGAGCGCGACCCTGATTAATCTCGCCTATCTGGTCGCCTCGGTCCTCTTCATTCTCGGCCTCAAGGGATTGACGCACCCGCGTACGGCTGTGCGTGGCAATTTGCTGGGGGCCTTGGGGATGTTGTTGGCCGTCGTCGTCACCCTGCTGGACCAGCGGATTCTCTCCGGGGAATACATTTTGCTCGGTGCCGTAGTAGGCGCGCTGATTGGCATGGTTCTCGCGGTAAAAACACCCATAACCTCCATGCCCGAGTTAGTGGCGGTTTTTAACGGCTTGGGCGGCGGTGCCTCCGCGTTGGTGGCTGGTGCGGCGCTGATTGAGGCGCAGGCTCCTTCCTACCAATTCACGGCCGCGACGGCCGCCTCTGGGATCATCGGCGCGGTGACCTTTTGGGGTAGTATCGTGGCCTTCCTCAAGCTAATGGAAGTGCTCAAGGGCTTGGTTCGGTTTCCCGGCCAGCAGCTTTTCAACGGGGTGCTGGTCCTCGGCAGTGTGGGTTTGGGTGCTTGGTTGGTGCTGGGTGAGCCGGACGCCTTCTGGGCCATGGTCGGCGTGGCCTCGCTATTGGGCTTGTTGCTCGTATTGCCCATAGGCGGAGCCGATATGCCGGTGGTGATTGCCTTGCTCAATTCGTGCTCGGGTCTGGCGGCAGCGGCTACCGGCTTTGTGCTCGACAACAACGTGCTGATTATCGCGGGATCGCTGGTGGGGGCCTCGGGTCTGATTTTGACGCAGATCATGTGCCGGGCCATGAACCGTTCGCTGGGCAATGTGTTCTTCGGCGGCGTCGGTGCCGAGGTCGCAAGCGGAACCAGCGACGACGAGGTCTATGCCGGCAAGATCAAGTCAACTTCGGCCGAGGAAGTCGCGCTGCTGTTTGACACGGCCCGGCGCGTGGTGGTAGTCCCCGGCTATGGCATGGCCGTGGCCCAAGCGCAACACGCCGTGCGGGATTTGGCCAATTTGCTCGAAGAGCGCGGCGTCGCGGTCGAATACGCCATCCATCCAGTGGCGGGCCGGATGCCGGGCCACATGAACGTGCTGTTGGCCGAGGCCGAAGTGCCCTACGACAAGTTAGTAGAGATGGATCGGATCAACCCAACCTTCCAGCAGACCGATGTGGCGCTGATTATCGGCGCCAACGACGTGGTCAATCCCCTCGCCCGCGACGCAGATTCTGGGCCGATTGCCGGGATGCCGATCCTCGACGTGGATCATGCGCGCACGGTGGTGGTGATTAAGCGGAGCCTGAGCCCGGGGTTTGCCGGGCTGCCCAATCCGCTTTTTGCCGCGGAAAATGCACTGATGTTTTTCGGCAGCGCCAAGGAGGCGGTGTTGGATTTGGTGGCCGCGGTAAAGGAAAGCTGATAGGGCTATTACTCGACGAAAATAGCGTCGTCGGGCCAAGATTCCACGATGAAACCCGCCTGCGTATTTACCATGGGCAAATAGTTGTGCAGTCGCCTGATGGGGTCCAACAGGCGGATGGTTTGCATCTCTTGGATCGAGTCCTCGCCGTGGTTTTTTTGCAGCGAGGGAATGATCTTGCCCTGGACACTTTCGGCCACATCGCTGTCGGACTCGCCTTCGACGACCATCACCAACGCGATGTGGCCATCTACTTCAGCGATATAGCTGTCGCGGATTAGCTCGCTGAATACATTGGCGACATTGGGTTCGGAGCGGATTTCCTGCACGATCTGGCTGCGGGTGATGCCCAGTTTGAACTTGATGGTGAGCATGTGCTGGGTAGTGAAGCGGCCCGTGCCTTGGGCCTGCATATCGACCGCCGCGTAGTAGAAGAGGATGCCTTCCTGTTCGAGGCGGGCGCGCTTGCGGCTGACGGTGCGCACCGGCACGCCGGTCAAGGTGCTGATGCGGTTGTCCGAGCAGCGAGGGTTGCGGATGAGGGTGCGGACGATCTGCCGCTCTTGTTCGTCAAAACATCTCATGGCCTGAATTGTCCATT
>VXZF01000253.1:3117-6349 GCA_009845645.1 Gemmatimonadota bacterium
GCCATCTGCGACTTTGAGTTGCCCGCGCCGGGCGAGTACGGAGTGGGCATGTTGTTTTTGCCGCCCGACCCGGCCCAACGCCAAGTTTGCGAGGAACTCTTCGCCCGCATTGTCGAGGAAGAGGGTCAGCGCATCCTCGGCTGGCGGGACGTGCCCACCTATAACGCCGCCTTGGGTCACACCGCCAAGCTGCGCGAGCCGTTTCAGCGCCAGGTCTTCATCGGCCGCGGCGAGGTGCAAGGCGACGACGCGCTGGCCTTTGAGCGCAAGCTCTACGTCATCTGTAAGCGCGCTGAAAACGCGATTCGCTACAGCGGCGAAGTAAAAGGTGGGGACTTCTTCTATCCGGCTAGCCTCTCTTCCCGCACCATCGTCTATAAGGGCATGCTGATCTCCGACCAAGTCGTGGACTATTTTCCCGACTTGAGCGACGAGCGCTTCGAAGCGGCCATCGCGTTGGTGCATTCGCGCTTTAGCACCAACACCTTCCCGAGCTGGGAGCGGGCGCATCCCTACCGCTACATAATCCACAACGGCGAGATAAATACCGTGCGCGGCAACGGCAACTGGATGCACGCACGCGAGGGAATGCTGGCGTCCGAATACTTCGGCGATGACATCGACAAGCTCTTCCCCATCATCCATGAAGACGGCTCTGATTCGGCCAAGTTCGACAATGCGCTCGAATTGCTGACCTTGGGGGGGCGCTCGTTGGCGCACGCGGTGATGATGATGATTCCCGAGCCGTGGGAAAACCACGAGACCATGAGTGCTGAGAAGCGGGCCTTTTACGAGTACCATAGCTGTCTGATGGAGCCGTGGGACGGGCCGGCCTCGGTGGCTTTTACCGACGGAGTCGTCGTCGGCGGCATGCTCGACCGCAACGGTTTTAGGCCCTCGCGCTACTACATTGCGAAAGACGATACGCTGGTGCTCTCCTCGGAAACGGGCGTGCTGAGCATTCCGCCGGAAGACGTCGTCTTCAAAGGCCGGCTGCAACCGGGCCGGATGCTCTTGATTGATACGGAGGAAGGTCGGATCATCAGCGACGAGGAGATCAAGCACCAGATCGCCACCGAGCATCCCTATCAGGTGTGGCTCGACGCCAACCTAGTCGCGCTCGAAGACCTGCCCGAAGCTGAGGGCGTGCCCTTGTTAGAAAGCCACGAGGAAGTGCTCCACTGGCAGCAGGCCTTCGGCTATACGTTTGAGGACCTGCGCGTCTTCCTCAAGCCGATGGTCCAAGTGCTCAAAGACCCGGTCGGTTCCATGGGCAACGACGCGGCGCTGGCGGCGCTGTCGGAGCGGCCGCAGCTCCTTTACAATTACTTCAAGCAGCACTTCGCCCAGGTTACCAATCCCCCGCTCGACCCGTTGCGCGAGGAATTGATTACCTCGGCTGAGACCAAGATCGGCCCCGAGCGCAATTTGCTGGTGCCCGAGCCGGCAAGCTGCCGCCAGATTACCTTGCAGCGGCCGATTCTCAAAAACGACGAGTTGGAAAAGCTGCGGCAGGTCGATCTTGCTGGCCACAAGGCGGAGACGATTCCGATCCTGTTCAAGCGCGAGGATGGCGAAGCCGGACTCGCCAAGGCCATGGACGCGTTGTGTGCCAAGGTCGATGCAGCCATCGCCGAGGGGTGCAACCTGATTATCCTCTCAGACCGAGGGGTAAATGCCGACCACGTGCCGATTCCGGCGCTGTTGGCCGTGTCTGGGGTGCATCACCACTTAGTGCGGCTGGAGACGCGCACGCGCGTTGGCTTGGCGCTTGAGTCGGGCGAGCCGCGCGAGGTGCATCACTTCTGCCTGCTTTTGGGCTACGGCGCTCAGGCGATCAACCCCTACATGGCGTTTGAGAGCCTCAACGACATGATCCGCGAAAACATGCTCGAAGGCTATACCTACGAGGAGGCCGAGGAGCGCTACATCTACGCGGCGATCAAGGGGACGGTCAAGGTGATGGCCAAGATGGGCATTTCGACGATCAAGTCGTATCGAGGAGCGCAGATTTTCGAGACCGTGGGGCTGAACCAAGAAGTGGTAGATCAGTACTTCACTTGGACCACGACCCAAGTGAAGGGCATGGGCATTGAGGATATTGCCCGCGAGGCCCTAGTGCGCCACGAGGCGGCCTTCCCCCAGATCCCGACCAACGGACGCACCCTCGACGTGGGTGGTCACTACCAATGGCGCAAGGGCGGCGAGCATCACCTCTTCAATCCCAAGACGATTCACCTGCTACAGCGGGCGTCGCGCGCCAACGACTACGCGGTGTACAAGCAGTACGCCGAGTTGATCAACGATCAGTCCGAGCGCTTGGCGACCTTGCGGAGTCTGTTGGAATTCAAGGGCGAGGCCGAGCCGGTGCCCATTGAGGAGGTCGAGCCGGTCGAGGAGATCACTCGGCGCTTCAAGAGCGGGGCGATGTCCTACGGTTCGATCAGCAAAGAGGCGCACGAAGATTTGGCCATCGCCATGAACCGCCTCGGCGGCAAGAGCAATACCGGCGAGGGCGGCGAAGATCCGGCCCGCTACGTGATCGAGCCCAACGGCGACTCCAAAAACAGCGCCATCAAGCAGGTGGCCTCTGGGCGCTTTGGCGTGACGAGCCACTATCTGACTCAGGCCAAAGAGCTGCAAATCAAAATGGCTCAGGGTGCCAAGCCAGGCGAGGGCGGCGAGTTGCCCGGCCCCAAGGTCTATCCCTGGATTGCCAAGGTGCGTCACTCGACCCCAGGCGTGGAGCTGATCTCGCCGCCGCCGCACCACGACATCTACTCGATTGAGGACTTGGCGCAGCTAATCCACGATCTCAAAAATTCAAATGTCGATGCGCGGATTAACGTCAAGCTGGTCTCCGAGTTTGGGGTCGGCACTGTCGCCGCGGGGGTGGCCAAGGGCCACGCGGATGTGGTGCTGATTTCGGGCCACGATGGCGGCACCGGAGCCTCGCCGCAGACCTCGATCAAACACGCTGGCCTGCCTTGGGAACTAGGAATAGCCGAAACGCATCAGACGCTGGTGCTCAATGACCTGCGCAGCCGCATCGTCGTCGAGACCGATGGCCAGCTCAAGACTGGGCGCGACGTGGTCGTCGCCGCGTTGCTGGGCGCGGAGGAGTTCGGCTTCGCCACTACGGCGCTGGTTGCGATGGGCTGCATTATGATGCGGGTCTGCCACCTCGACACCTGTCCGGTGGGCGTGGCGACCCAAAATCCGGAACTGCGCG
>VXZF01000358.1 GCA_009845645.1 Gemmatimonadota bacterium
TCGACGCCAAGGGCAAATTCAGCGTCGAGGAAGCCCTTGCCGCGGTCGTTGAGCAGCAGGGAGTTGACTGCGTAGCGGAAGGCGTAGTTCATGCTGGCGGTGATAAAGATATCTTCGTACCCGTCGGCGTTGAGGTCGCCCGTGCTCAGTCCCCAAGGCCAGTAGTTTTCAGCGCCGATGGAGTCGGAGATCTCGGCGTAGGTGCCGTCGGCTTGGCGGTGGTAAAAGGCGTTGCCGTAGATGCTACGTCCGCCCGAGCGGAGGAAGCTCTCGGTCCACTGCATGCGCGATTTGAGCTTTTCGCGCTCCGGCCCGATGTCCTCGCTCATGTCCGAGTGCATGTCGGTGATGTAGAGGTCTTGGTGGCCGTCGTTGTCAAAGTCGAGGATCTGGGCCGACATGGCCCCCCACGGCGTACGCGGGAAGACCGCTAGGCTTTTGTCGATAAAGCGCTGGCCTTGGTCGTTTTCGTAGTATTGGTCGTGCCCCTGCATGTTCAGCACGTACAGGTCGGGCCAACCGTCTTCATTGGCGTCCAACGGCATTACGTCGCCGGACCAACCATCGGCCTTGATTCCAACCTCTTCGGTCACATCGACAAAGCGGTTTTCCCCGGCATTGCGGAAGAGCAGGCTCGGCTCGGTGCGCTCGGGTTTGAGGTGCCCGGCAAAGGCGTCTTTGAAGCCGACGTAGTAGCGGTACTGTTCGGGTTGCTCCTCGGGCGCAAAGCCAATAACCGCGATTGGATCGCCGCGCTCGGTGTACTGCCCAACATTGGTCAAAAAGAGGTCGAGCTGTCCGTCCCGGTCGTAGTCGAAGAAGAGGGCCGCCGAAGAATGCCCATGGTGATCAAGGCCAGACGCTTGCGAAATGTCCGCAAAGCGCCCGTCACCTTGGTTGTGGAAGAGAACATTGCCCACGCGCACGTTGGTGACGTATAGGTCGGGTGCTCCGTCGTTGTCTAGGTCGGCGAAGGAAGCGGTCACGCCGATGCGGTCTGCAAGTGCCACGCCGCCCTGCTCGGTGATGTCGGTGAATTGGCCGTCGCCTGCGTTGCGCCACAGCCCGTTTGGCCCGGTTTGGTTGACGAAGTAGAGGTCCGTGCGCCCGTCGCCATCGACATCCGCTAAAGCAACCCCATTGCCGTGGTCGTAGTGATTGGGCCGGTAGTGTCGTCCCGAGTCGTCGACGATGCGGTGATAGAAGGCAATGCCGCTGGTGGGCTGGCGGTCGGTAAAGCTGAAATCGCAGAAGACCGCATAGCCTGCGGCTACGGCTATTTGGGCTTGGCGACGGGTCTCCAGCCAAGGGGGATCCAGCACTTCTGGTGGGCCGCCGACAGCAGTGGGCGAATCGGTTGCTCCGACTTGGATCGCCGCCGACAAAAACAAGAGAGTTAGAATTAGAGACATTCACTACCTGACTGTAGTTCAAGGGCACCACCGATTTCCACCGGAAGATCTAGGATAACGGTACGGTCTTCCACTGGTAATTTGAGGATAGCGGACTTTTCTAGCCCACGGTCGTAAACCTGGACGTGGAGGCATTCGCCTTCGACCCCTTCTAGGCGGGTATAGAGGCGCTCTTGGGCACCGCCGTTGAGGATCCACATGCGGCGGATATTCTCCGATGGCACTGCGAGTACGCCGGGGAAGGTGGAGGTGAAAGCGCCCCAGAGGGCTTCGTCGCCGCGATGCAGGGAAAAGAGCGAGTGGTGCGAATCGGCGCTGAGGAGTTGTTGGCGGCCGAAGAGCAACAGGTCGCGGTGTTGGCGATAGAAGGCGAGCCAAGTGCGGGTGATGCGCTGGTGCTCTGCGGGCAAAGCGCGCAAATCCATCGAGAGCATGGGAACGGCACTTGTGACGAGGCTGGCCATAAAGCGGGCGACGTTTGCGGGGCTTTCCTTGGGTAGCCAATAGGCCGGGTCCGTGTGTACGGCCACGTTGCCCTCGCGGCCGGCTTCTGGGTTGAGGATATAGCTTTTGAGCCGAGTACACATGCGGCGGATGTGGTCGGGGTCGAAGGGCGCGTCTTGGGCGCGGTGGCTGGTGGCAAAGGGCCGGGTGACGAGGGTTGAGTAGTTCATGCGGTATTCGAGCAGGGCGTCGGCGCGCACTTGCGTGGCGGTCTGGTAGATGCCTTGGAGCAAGTCGTACACGGCCTCGCCGTAGTCGGCAATATCGTGCTCGTGGTCGGTGGTGCAGGGAAGGCTGGCGCGGTCTTGCAGCGGGTCGATGAAGTCGATCTTGAGGCCGTTGCAGCCGTGGGTCTGCATCAGGTGTTTGACCGTGCGATAGGCGTATTGGCGCACCGCAGGGCAGCGGGGACAGAGGAAGTTGTTCGCTTCGTCGGAATCTGCGGCCCGGAAACGATGCTTCTGTATGAAGGGCACGTCGGCCAGATCGCTGATATTGAACAGCGGCGCGCACCACAGCAGGATGGTCAAGCCTTGAGACTGAACCTCTTCGACGAGGCCCTTGAGGTCGGGGAATTTGCTTGCGTCGGGAATGTAGTGGCCGGCGTCGGGGTCGAAGCCGTCGCCTTTGAACCAGCCCGCATCGACGATGATATTGCCGATGCCCCATTTTTTGAGCAGGGGTACCATAGAGCGAATATAGTCGGCATCGACATCATTTTTGATGCCGTACCAAGAGCACCAGACCGGCTCCCACACCGAGGGTGGCGCTGGCGGTAGGGCGACTTTGTGCAGCTCGTCGTAGGCGCGCGAGAAGGCGCGCAGCTCGTCGAAGACGGGGTGGTCCTCGCAAGACAGGTAGAGCGTTTCTTCCCAGACGCTCGTCTCGCGGGGAGCGGGATCGAAGAGGCGCTGCAAGGACATGTTGGCGTCTTCGTCGTAGCAGCTATGACGGGTATCCGCTGCATGGACGTGGTCCATAAAGCCCATGCAGAAGCGGTTCTGGTCAAAGCGGTTTAGCGCGGCGACAAAGGGAAAGGACCAAGAGGTGAAGGTGCGCTCCTCGACGCCCCAAGGTAGACTGATTAGGTCGCGCTTGCCGATGGCCTCGTGTAGCACGGGTACGAAGACGCGGTGCAGGTCCAAGCCGGGGACTGCGGCTTCTGCTTTGAACGCGGTGACCTTGAATGGGCTGCCATCCACTCGGCGCAATCGCAATTTCAGCAGCAGACTTTTGGGGCCGAGCGGCGTTTCGGTGCAGGAGTACTCGTAGCGGTCATCTGCATAGGTGCCGGGGGTGTCGAGCTGCCGGTCGTCCAACGCTGGGTCCGCTGCGAGGGTGACGGCCAAGGGGATGCCGTTGAAGCGGGTAGCGTAGCGCATGCTTTCAGGGCGTCAATTCGTGGTAGCGGTTTAGCTGTGGATCGGATAGGGTAGAGACTTTGCCATCGGGCCACTGGACTTCGACCGCTTCGACTTGTTCGACTCGGTCCAAGCCGAAAAGGCGGGTGGGTGAGCGCTGAGCGTCGAAGGATTCGCCGGTATAGACCCACTGAGTTTTGGTGCCTTGGGATGAGCGCAGGGTGATGCGCGCACCGATGGGAGAGATGCCGGCTGCGCCCTGGAGGCGCACGCCGAGCCAGTTGTTGTCGCCGGGCCAGACATTGTGCAATACGTGGACTCGCTCGCGGCGCGGAGTGCCGGACCACTCGCTGACTAATAGGTCCACGCGGCCGTCGGCGTCGATGTCCATGTCGAGCACGGTGCGCGCGTCGAATTCGAAAGCCACGCCCATCAGATAGCCGATCTCGACAAAGGAGCGACCTTCTCCGCTCAGGTAGAGCTTGTTGTGTTCAAAGCCGTTCCACGAGATGCCTGCGTTGTGCCAGTCCGCGATCATCTCGTCGAAAAATGCGGCTATCTGCGGGTCGGGTTCCGAGCCGCCGGTGTAGATGTCGTGCGTCCAGAAGGTAGTGCAGTAGTCTTGGGCGGTTTCGCCGCTGAGATGGCCGTTGGCCACGTAGATTTCGTCGTCGCCGTCGTTGTCGAAGTCCGCGGAGGCCACGCCCCAAGACCACCCGGTGCGCGCCACTTGCTCCGTGCTTGGGGCGATGCTGAACTGGGCGTCCTCGCGTCCGAGGTAAAGCCGGTTGCCAAAGCCCATGGCTTGGCGCTGTTGGTGGTGCTCGGGGTACTCCTCGCGTCCGAGATTGAGGTAGTCGAGGCGGCGCGCTGTGGTCGAACTCATGCCCACTACGTACATGTCGAGGCGGCTGTCGGCGTTGTAGTCGCCAAAGACGTGAGACATGCCAAAGGTCGATGACTCGCTGACGGTGCGGGAGGTGACATCGGCAAAGGTGCCGGTGCCATCGTTGTAGTACAGGTCGATGCCGGCGAAGTCGCTGACGACCAATAAGTCGAGGTCGTCGTCGCCGTCGAGATCGGCCAAGGAGCCGCTGTAGGTGCGCCGCTTGCGCTTGGCTTCGAGGCCCGCGCGGGCCGTGATGTCGGTGAAGCGTCCGTTGCCGTCGTTGCTCAGTAGGTACGCGGGATAGCCGTCGTTGGCGTCGTAGTACGGCGTGGGCATTTGCCCTTCGCGGTAGGGCAGCCGGTACTGGCCAACCCACAGGTCGAGGTCGCCGTCGGCGTCTATGTCGCCCGCGCTCATGGCTTCGGGGTATTGCAGGGGACGAGTTGCAATGGCCAAGCCAGGTTGGTCGAAGCTCTTGCCACCCTCGTAGAGGCCCAGCAATTGCCCGGGGCCGCCGACGATTAGATCGGGCTCACCATCGCCGGTAAAATCGGCCAAGAGCGCCACTTCGATGCGACCGACCGGAGGTGGATACGCCAAAAGCGGCTCAGGCGCAAAGCGTCCACCCTGGTTGCGGTAGAGCAGGTTGGCACCGAGTGCGAGTAAGTCGTCGAGACCGTCGCCGTCGAGGTCGGCTGCGATGAGAGGCGAGAGTGCGGTGTCGTCCGCCAAGACGGCTGAAGAGGTAAAAGCGGGTGTGCCTCGGCGTTCGGTCAGGGTCAGATTCGAGGCGTCGATGGTGGCGGGGATATAGTGCCCGGCCTCGTCTTGCTGCTGGCTCCAGGTGACGGACAGGTCGCCGCTGACGATTAGACGTTTATCGTGGTTTTTGATGTGCAGTTTTAGGTCTATTAAAGAACGGACCGGGCCGTCCTTGGTCGGGATGAATTGCTTGTGGTGCCATTCGGATTGTTCGAGTACCAAGCCCTCGTCTTCCCATTGTTCGAGTAGGGCCGACCACTGTCCGTGATTGAGCGTACGCGGCGGGCTGCCATAGTGCGTTTCGACGATGTCCCAGTCGTGCTTGACGCTATCCTGCGGAGAGCCGAGCAGCAGTTGGTCAAAGGGAAAAGCGGCTAGTACCGGCCTCGCCTCTTGGGCCGCGCGCAGTCGGTCCCATAAGGAGACAAAGACGGCCTCGTACTGTTGGGCGCGACGCTCGTCAGACCAGACCGTGCGGTCTAGTTCGAGCCGCTGTTGGCGGATCGCAGCGGTGCCCTGTGCTCCGGTGTGATGCGGTGCCGCCAGCGAGAGGACGGCGAGAGTAGAGAGCAGTTTCAGCATAGGTGGAATGATAATCTATTCCTCCGGCGGTCGGTAGCCCACTCCGGCGTAGGCAGGAGCTTGGGGTCGGTAGTGCTCGTCGAATTGCGGGTCGGGTGCTTGGAGTACATTGCGCTCTGGGTCCAAGGTGCCGCGCAGGTCGTCGATTTGGCCGCGGACGAAGCAGCCGCTGAAACGGCGGCTGTCGAGCAAATCGACTTCGTAGCGGTTGCTGGGGGCAATGCCGCCGCCGCGCACATTCATCCAGAAGATGGTATTGCGGTATGAACTGCCGCGACCTTTGTCGTCAACGCCGTTCCAGTTGTCTGTGAAGGTGCAGTTGCGCACCTCGACGCGTGCGCCGGGAAAGACCGTCAACGCACCCGAGCCGTGTGCCTTGTTGTACTCGACGCTGCCACGGCGACCCACGTAGTCGGGGCCGAGATTGGCGACATTGCCGACGAAGAGGCAGTTGTCGAGCACGGCCGCGCTGCCGGGAAGCACATCGACGGCCGCGCCGGTGATTTGGCAGCTATTGTTGCGGAAGATGGAGTTTTTTATCAGCACGGCCTCGGCGTCGAATCCCCGATGCTCAATGGAGATGCCGCCGCCGCAGGGGCTGGCGTAGTTGTCGTGGAGTTCTAACCCTTCGAGAGTTGGATAGGAACGGCCAAATACCTTGATGCCGCCGCCGTCGGCGTAGAAGAACAGTCCCTTTTCCCAGCGCACGCCGTTGGAGGAGTCCGGCTGGATTGGCTCGGGACCTTCGCTGCGGCTGGCAAAGTTGTTGGCGCCGGTGATGGTGAAACCGCGCAGGA
>VXZF01000213.1 GCA_009845645.1 Gemmatimonadota bacterium
GTTGAGGGTGCGCAATTCGCGCTGCTGTTTTTCTTGGCGGGCCAAGTAGTGGGCCTGCTGTTGGCTCAGTTCGTAATCTTGCACTCGCTTAGGCCGACGCTGCAAGACCTTGAAGATTGAAAAGGCCCGTTCCAAAGGCTGAGGATCGCGCAGAGAAGTCGGCAAGGGATCGACTAGTTCAATCGGACCTTGTAATTCCCTTTCGGGCGCGGATACGGCCGCGTCCATCAACTCCTTGTAAACGATCTTTTCAAATGCGCGCAACGCGTAGAGGCCACCGTTTTCATCCGCATCGCGGCGGATGCTGTGCTTGGTTGCCAGCGCGGCCATATCGGCCCCGTTGCGAATTTGTTCCAGCAGTTCTTGGGCGAGCGACTCATCGGCAACCATGATTTCTTGGACGATGATTTCCTCTGGTGCCCAGTACATTTCTGGATGCGCCTCGTAGTGGGCACGCGCTTCCTCTTCGCTCACCTCTAAGGCGTCTTCGAGCAACTCTTCCCACAGCCCTTGCAGTAGCAACCGCTCCTTTTCGGCTGTCACCTTCTCCTGCACCTCGGGTCGCTCGGCGTATCCTCCGCGCTCGGCCGCCAAGCCCAACAGTAGGTCTGGTGCTCCACGGCGGCGGATCCGGTCGTCGAGCACGGCGCTGTCGATTTGGGTGCGACCCAGCCGCGTATTGTGCAACAAGTTGCTGCCCTGCTGCATGGTGATGATGCCGCCATCGTACTCGTAGAGCGGGGCGGCCCACTCCTCGGGCGCAAGCTGCGGCGCACCAGGCTGTTGGTTCCAAGCCGCGACAAAGCGCCGCACCTGTTCCCCTACTGGGCGCAAGCCGCTCTCGACGATTAGCTTATCGATGTGATCGCTGCGCAAGTTCTCGATTTTTTCTAAAAAAGTCGCCCGCTGGATCACCGAGCGATACTTATCAAAAGGCACCAATTTCTTATCTACTACCTTGGCGATTTCCCAGCCTTGGGGTGTGCGGAAGGGCTGGCTTACCTCGCCTACGTCCAACGAGAACACGCGCTCGTACACTCGGTCTGAGACCCGGTCGAAGGCATAGTACGAATCAAACCAGCCTCCATCGGCCGCAGTCTCCTCGTCCAGCGAGTGCTTGCGCGCCATGTCCTCAAAAGTAGCCCGACCGGATTCGATCTCCGCGTAGATGGAATCGGCGCGAACGCGACTGTCGAGCAGGATGTGCGCCCCACGCACGGCGTGGCGGGCTGGATGCGCGGCAAAATTGGCTCGCAACTCGTCTTCGGAAATCTCGATTTGCAGACCAACTTGCTCGCGCAGATAGGCTTCGATCATGGCCTTGTGCTGGGCGAGTTCCACAGCCTTGATCCATTCGGGGTTTTTGTCCAGTCCTCGTGCGTACGCCTCGCGCACCATGAGCTTGATGTCGATCAAACTCATCAGGTGCTCGCGATGCTTTTCCACGCCTTGTGCCAAAGAGCGATGCTGCGGTTGGATCCGGGCTTCGTAGCGGCGGAATTCGCGTTCGTCAATTAGGTCGTCGCCGACTTGGGCCAAGGCAGTACCAGTCACCACTAAACCACCACCCTCGGCGACCGGGGCCGCTGGCTCTTGGACACAACAAAAAAGGGATGTGCAGACTGCAAGCCCTACCCATTTTCTCGCGTTATTGATCATCTTTCTGCTTTCTAAGCAAGGCGTCGGCCATGCGTTTGTGTTCTTCGCTTTTGGCAATCTGCCCCAGCCGCTTGTAGGCTTCGGCCAAGGCTTGGTGAGCACCGAGCCAGTTTTCGTCGAGCGCGAGGGCACGATTGAGCATGGCGATGGCCTCATCCGTGCGCTGCTGATTCAAATAGACCTGTCCGAGGGCCGCAAAGGCGGCCACGTGCTCGGGGTCTTGTTCGATGATCTGCTGATATGCCGCTGCCGCTTGATCGAAATGTCCAGTGCGCAAGTAAATGTTGCCCATGTTGTTCAGCGCCTGCACATGGCCGGGATTGATCCGCACGGCTTGGGCGTAGTGCGGCAGAGCCACGCCGGTAAACCCCAAGCGGTTGTACATAAAACCTAAACTGTAATGGGCGTCGGCGTCGTCTGGATCGCTGCGCAGCCGCTCGCGATAGCGCTCGATATCCCCCTCGACCTGCTTGACTTTTTCGTAAGCGGCGAAGGATTTTTCTCCGGCTGTCTCGCGGCCCTGCCGCAGGTGAATCTGGCCCAGCAGACGGAAGGACTCGGCCAGCCCGGGTTCGATTAGAATGGCTCGGCGGAAGCGCTCGGCCGCAGCCGCAAGATCGTTTTGGCCCATCTGAATCCTCCCTAGTTGCAGATGGGCCTCCGCGTATGTGGTGTCGGCTGCCAGCGTGCGCTCAAAGTACTCGACCGCCTCCTCGTCTTCACCCTCTTGGAGCTTGATCTCCCCCATCGCGTAGAGCGCACGCGCGTTTTTTGGCGCTGCCACCAAGACCTGTTGCAGGGCCTCGTTAGCATCTGCATAGCGGCCCAAGCTGGAGTACACCAGCCCGAGGTTGAAGCGGGTGTGGAGGTGCTCGGGCCGCAGCGCCAAGGCGCGCTCGTATTCGTGCGCAGCGTCGCCCAACCGACCCTGCTTGCTGTACACCGCCGCTTTGTTGCGCCGCGCTGGCGCGTATGTCGAGTCCAAGGCCAAGGCCGAGGCAAACGCGGCGTGGGCTTCGTCGTAGCGGCTCAGCTTCAGATGCACATTGCCCAAGGCGACGAGCCATTCGGGTTGATCGGATTCGAGGGCCACGGCCATTTCGTAGAATTGGACCGCTTCTTCGGGCTGGCCCAAGGCCAAGTGGATCCGGCCCAACGTAGCCAGCACCTCGCCCGACTGCGGATGGCGCTTCCGCGCTTCCCCGTACACCTCAAGGGCATCCGCGTAGCGCTTCTGCCGCAACAGAGCACGCCCGATCAACAGCGGATCCTCAACCGGAGGCGGCTGCACTACAGGCTGAACGGGCGGAACTTCCGGCTCGGTTTCGCAGCCGGCTACCAGTGCGATGCCCAGTGCGAATGAAACCCATTTAATCACCGACTAGTATCCTCCTCTATGGCCACGTATTGCCGCCCGGGCAGGGCCTCTACGACTTGGACGGCACCGGATGGCCAGCGAATTTCAACTCGCTCGGCGACCTCGGCGTTCCCAAGGCCAAAGAGCACGCGGGGGTCGTTCGACGACAGATAGCTCGCATTGCGGCGAACCTCGCGCACGAGGGTGCGGCCACCAGTCGTCAGCGCGATCCGCGCCCCAATGGCATCGCGATTGCTCGCCGCACCCCGCAGCCTAAGCCCCAACCATTCACCGCCATCTGCGTCGTTGCGCAACAGAGCTGGCCGCTCGTTGGAGTTATTCACCGCAATATCCAAGTCGCCGTCGCTGTCAATGTCGCCGAACGCAGCCCCGCGACTGACCTGTACCAGCGCGAGGCCCGGGCCGCGGTCGCTGCTATCAACAAAGATGCCCTCGCCGATATTTTCGAGTAGCTGATTGCGCTGCGCGTACGCCGCCGCTCGATCGACCTTTTCCACATTGTCGTACACGTGGCCATTGGCGACAAACAGATCGAGATCACCATCGCTGTCGCAGTCGAAAAACCCCGTACCAAACCCGAGAAAGGCCATGCTGGCGCGGGTGATCCCCGACGCCACGGTCGCGTCGGCAAAGAACCCTCCACCCAAGTTGCTGTACAGGGTATTGCTCTCCCACTGGAAGTTGGTCACGAACAAATCCAAGTCGCCGTCGCCGTCTGCATCGGCCATATCAACGCCCATTCCGGCCTCAGCAACTCCTTCGCCGTTGAGGCTGGTGCCGCTGGCAAGACCCCGATTGACAAAGCGCGTGCCGTCGTTGCGGTAAAGCATGTTGGGCACAAGGTCGTTGGCTAAGTACAGATCGGGATCTCCATCTTGATCGTAGTCGCCAAAGACGACCCCCAACTCCTTGCCAGCCACGCTAACGAGGCCAAAGGCCGCCGTGCGGTCGGCAAAAGCCCAATCGCCCACGCGGCCCTCGTTGATATAGAGGCGGTCGACCTGGCCGTCGAATTTGCGCGGGTCACAGTAGAGCCGCTCCTCGCTGTTGCCGATCCAGCACACGAGCGGGCTTTCGGTCGGATAGTCGAGGTAGTTGCCGACGAATAGGTCCAAATCTCCGTCGAGGTCCACGTCGGCAAAGGCCGCGCTCGTCCCCCATCCCGGGCAACCCACGTCGGCTGTAGCTGTAACGTCGGCAAAGCGACCCTCTCCGCGATTGTGGAAGAGCACGTTGGGCCCAAAATTGGTAACGTAGAGATCGGCCCAGCCGTCGTTGTCGTAGTCGCCCACGGCCGCTCCCATGCCGTATCCTCGGTCGCCGACGCCAGCCCGCACCGTCTGCTCTGAGAAACGGCCCGCACCTTCGTTGCGAAAAAGCGCGTTGACCGCTTCAGGCTCGTTTGACAGCTGAGGCAACCGCCCGGAGTTGACCAAGTAGAGGTCGAGCGCACCATCGCCGTCGAAATCCAAAAATGCGGCCCCAGAGCCATAGGTCTCGGGCAAATAGCGCGCGCCGGTCGCGCCGCTGTGGTGGATGAAATCGACTCCAGCCGATTGCGCGATATCGACAAAGCGCGATTCCGCCGCGACATTGCAACAAAGCAGTAGAACCATTCCGTAGCGCGCCTTCACGGCCTCAGCCTCGGCACGGGTCCAAATCCCTCGGCAACGAGACCCGCGCCGCGCCGGATGGTGATCAGCCGATTGCCCGCCACCCCGTCGATGCGCTCTTCCACTCCATCGGGCCAGCGCACCACGAGGTGATCGGCCTCAGTCGCCGCTCCCAAGCCGAAGTGCAGCCGTAGGTCGTCCTGCGACAGATAGCTCGTGCCCGCGCGCACCTCCCGCATCTGCACCGCACCACCCACCGACACCGAGACTCGCGCACCAATGGCGTCTGTATTGCCTCCAGCGCCGAGCAGCCTCACCATCAGATAGTTGTGGCGATTGCCCCCGTCGTTGCGCAGCAAGGTCGGCGTGTCGTCGATATTGACCACCACAATGTCCAAGTCCCCGTCGTTGTCCAAATCGCCAAAGGCCGAGCCGCGGCTCGACTTTTCCACTGCTAGGCCCGGACCTGAGGCTGCACCGACTTCGACAAATGCGCCGTCGCGATTTTCAAACAGATGATTGCGCTGAGCGTAGCGAGTCCCCAAGTCGCGGCGGTCAACGGCCGGGTACACGTGGCCGTTGGCCACGAACAGGTCGTCGTCGCCGTCGTTGTCGTAATCGAAAAAACCCGTGCCCCACCCTAAAGAACTGATGCTCGCACGACCCAGGGCCGAACTAAAACTGGCGTCGGTGAAAAACCCCCGGCCATTGTTGTCGTAGAGCGAGTTGTTGTCGTGCGAGAAATTGGTAACGAACAGGTCGAAATCGCCGTCTTGATCGTAGTCGCCGCCTGCCAAACCCATGCCGCCCTGTTCGCGGCCGTCCTCGCTGTACGCAGTCGCCGACAGGAGCGATACATCTGCAAATGCACCTTGGTCGTTGCGATAGAGCACATTCGGCGTCGAATCATTGGCAATGTAAATGTCCAAGTCGCCGTCCTCGTCCCAGTCACCGGCCAGCGCAGCAAAACCATAGTATTCGTAGTCGGCAATGCCAAAAGCCTCGCTGGCATCGGTAAAAGTCCAACCCGCCCTGGGACCGTCGTTGCGATAGAATTGATCTCGCTCGCCGGGCATCCCGCGCGGGCCGCAGAATACGTCTATCCCGCGCCAAGTGCAATAGCTCGGATCAACCGGGCGAAACGCTGGGTCAAAGTCGATGTAATTAGCCAAGTAAAAGTCCAAATCGCCGTCGAGGTCGTAGTCGCCAAAGGCCGCAGACGAGCTCCAGCCGCTAAAATCCACGCCCCGCTCGACCGCCACATCGACAAACGTGCTGTCGCCCTCGTTTTCGTACAGGGCATTGGGGCCGTAGTTTGCCAAGTACAAATCGGGCCACCCGTCGGCATTGTAGTCGGCCGCCGTGGCCCCCATACCCCAGCCCACGTGTGCGACGCCAGCTTCTCGGCCAACGCCTGTAAAGCGCCAAGCGCCGTCGTTTCGGTACAGTTCAGCGCGGGGTTCGCGGCCCGGGGCGTATCCGGTGAGTCGCGAGCCGTTGACAATAAAAATATCCATGTCCCCATCTAGGTCGTAGTCTAAAAGGGCCGTCCCGCCCGTGTTGCATTCGACGATGTGCTCTTTTTGCGGCGTCCCAGATACGGTGCGCAATTGGACCCCCGCTTCGGCGGCTAC
>VXZF01000149.1 GCA_009845645.1 Gemmatimonadota bacterium
GCTGATGCCGTGGTCGCGGTGGGAGTATGTTGGGACGCGCCTAGCCGCTGTTAGGTCTATGCGTTCAATCGCGCCGTCCTGCCGCAAGATATAGAGCGCGTCGTCGCGTGGATCCTTGGCGATGCGGATGGTGCCTTGGGAGACGCTGAGGATGCGGCGGATTTCAATGTCGTCTCGGGTAGCTTGAGGGTCGGCATACGCGGTGGAGCAAAGGGCAGCGAGCGCGGCGAGCGAGAAGCGACGGACCAGCATGGGGGTCTTTAGAAATGATCACTTGAGCAGTGTGAGCTGGCGGGTGGCGACAAAGTCTCCGGCCAATAGCTGGTATAGATATGTGCCGCTGGCTACTGGCTCACCGCGCTCGTTGCGACCGTCCCATTGCAGGCGGTGGTGTTCAGCGGGTAGTGAAGTGCTGATGAGGGTGCGCACGCGTTGGCCGCTGATGCTGTAAATGGACAATTCGACTTGGGACGGAAGGGCGAGTTGGAAGGCAATGGTGGTGCTTGCGTTAAAGGGATTGGGGAAGTTTTGCGCTAGCGCAAACTCTGCGGGTACAATGCCTTCGGCCTCGGCAACAGCCGTCTCGGTTACAGCCTGCGGCAGAACGAGTTCCCACAGCCCGCGCCCACCGCCCCACTCGATGACGTAAATGCGATTGCCAATGATCTCCGCGTCGATGGGATTGGAAAACCCGCCGACGATGCGGGTGACGCGTGCTTCGTAGTTGTCGCCGACTTTCGCTAAGTCGAGGTGTAGCAGGTCCTGGCTGGGGTCGTTGAACGGGCCGGCAACATCATCGCCGTCGGGATCGCCTTCGGTCCAGCTAAGCACGAAGCCATCGCCTTGGAATGGTTCGGCGAGAGCATTATCTGCGTCGAAGACCAACCCTAAAGGGGAACGATGCGCGGTGAAGGTGCCGAAGCGCACGCCCTCTTCGCTGGCGTCCTTGATTTGGCCATCGGCTGGATCGCGGTAGGCGTCGGCGTCCGGTCCGAGGTTGATCACTGGCTCGGTGAAGTCGCGCGGCGGTGGTGGATACGTGGGATCGTTGTGGTAATAGCCTTCGCGCACAGCTGTGAACCTAGCGGGGAGGAGGAAGTCGCTGGCTGGGTCGTAGTCGGAAAATTGCTGAGGGGTGTCTTCGAGCCCCATGCGCCAGGGGAAGCCGTAGTGATGCCCTTCGCGCAGCCAGTTGAGTTCCTCGGCCATGTCGCGGTCCGGTCCGTTTTCCGTGGCGAAGAGGTCGCCGTTGGGCGCGAAGGCGAGGTCGTAGGCGTTGCGCAGGCCCTCGGCAAAGAGGAAGCCTTGGGCGCGCAGGGCGTCGCGGTCGTTGGGCAACACGAGGTCTCGGGCATCGGTCGGAACGCGCAAGACGATAGCTGTGAGCGCGGTTTCGCGCAGGTCGGAAAACTGCCTGTTGCCATCTTGTATTTCGCCGTGATCGGTGCGCGAGCCGCTGTTAATAAAAAGCGAGCGATTATCGGGGCTGACGACTAGCCCATTGACCTCGTGGTTGAAGATGCAGTCGCACCGCTCATAGGGTGCGGTTTCCGCGAGTGTAAACCAAGTGCGCTCTCCATTGCTCGGATCGATCTCGCCCTTGGTGATCGTGGCGATGTTGTAGCTGGATAGGTCGATGCGTTTGAGAACGTAAAAGGTGCCGTCGGCGTCGATAAACAGGGCACTCGCGCGACTAAAGCCGTGATCGGCGGCTGTGTACACCGTACCTGAAGGGACGAGGGTGATGTCGCCGTTGGGCTTGAGCGCGTAGCGGGTGTTAGTCGTGGGATCGCGGCCGAGGCTGGAGGCGGCGAGGATGTCGTCGATGGGAACGTCGGCGGGTAAGTTGTCCGGGTCGAGCTGTTCCCACCTTCGCTCGTCGGTGTCGGCGTCGAGCAAAATGCCGCGGGTGAGGGCAAAGTGGCCGCTGTCGCGCGGACCACGGCGGTTCGATGCAAGGTAAAACGAGCCATCTGGCCCAATGGCAAAGCCCGTAAAGCCGCTGCGGATGCCGTGATCGTCTCTGGAGTATGTCGGCGTGTGTATGGCTGCCGCTAGATCGATGAGACCAATCGAACCGTCCTGTCGCAAGGTGTAGAGCGCATTGTTGCGCGGATCCTTGGCGATGCGAAGAGTGCCTCGGGGGACGTTGAGGATGCGGCTAATTTCAATGTCGTCGCGGGTGGCTTGCGGGTCGGCATAGGCAGTGGAGCAAAGGGCTACGAGGACGACGAATGAGAGGCAACGGGCGAACATGGAGTCCTTTCAGAGAGAGCGGGACGGGTGTGAAAAGGATTTAAGATAGAAGGTTTCGCTGCAATGACAAACATCGGATGCTTTCATAATTCTTCCTTATTCAGTGCTCCCACCGCTTGAAGTATTGGCGGAACTGTTCGACTTAGAAACGGAGCTAATAACCCTTTGCCTAACAGGTCATTAGCACGTTTATATCACGCAGCCTCGTCGATGCGGTCGCCAAAGAGGGTGTGCGAGGTGGTGCGGGCGATGCGGACGGATACGAGTTCGTTGCTCGCTGCTAATTGTGGGAAAATCGTTGTCTTGCCTTGTGGGGTGCGGCCGTAGTAGCGGGGCTGGCCATCGGGGGCTGGACGCTTGGACGGGCCTTCGACGAGGACCTCGACTGTGCGGCCGACTTGTTGCTGATTGATCTGGCGCGAGATGTCTTCTTGGAGGGCGATGATGTGCTGGAGACGCTCACCCTTGACGGCTTCGGGGACATCGTCGGGCAGTTTCTTGTGGGCGTACGTGCCTTCGCGCTCTGAGTATTTGAACATGAAAGCCGAGTCGTAGCGGATCTCCTCCATTAGATCACAAGTCTGGCGGAAGTCCGCGTCGGTCTCGCCACAAAAGCCGGTGATGATGTCGGTCGTCAAGGCGAGGTCGGGCAAGGCGGTGCGCAGCTTGTGCACGAGTTGTCGGTATTGATCGACCGTGTACCCGCGACGCATGCGGGCGAGCTGTTCGTCCGAGCCACTTTGCACCGGCAGGTGTAGGCTCGGGCACACCGGGCCGACCTCGGCCATGGCGTCGATCACGCGGTCGGTAAAATCAACCGGATAGGGCGAAGTGAAGCGCACCCGCTCAATGCCTTCGACTTGGCTGACCTGTCGCAAGAGATCGGCGAAATCCACGTTGTCGGCGCGGTAGGAATTAACTGTCTGTCCGAGTAAGGTAATCTCCTTAAACCCCTCGGCAGCAATGTATTGAACTTGGCGTACGATCTCTCCAGCGGGCACACTGCGTTCCCGACCGCGTACAAAAGGCACAATGCAGAAAGTGCAGAACTTGTCACAACCACGGATGATAGTCACCCAAGCATTGGTGCCGGTTGTGCGCTGAGGGTGGACGCCGCTATAGTTCTCAGAGCGGTCGAGCCGCACGTCTAAGAGCGCGTCGTCACTGGATTGGGCGAGTAGCTGGGGCAGGCGGCGGTAGGAATCCGGCCCCATGACCAAATCGACGAAAGGAGCGCGGTCTGGCAGAGTCTTGCTCAGGTGTTGGGCCATGCAGCCGAGGATGCCCAAAGTGAGGTTGGGGCGGTGGGAGCGGAGGCCGTTGAGTTGACTGACGCGGCCAATGACCCGCTCCTCGGCGTGCTCGCGCACCGCGCAGGTGTTGAGCAGGATGATGTCGGCCTGCTCGGCTCGTTCCGTAATCTGAAACCCGGCGTCGGCGAGGATGCTGGCCACCAGTTCGCTGTCGGCCACGTTCATCTGGCAGCCGTAGGTCTCGATGTACACGCGGCGGCCCGCTGGACCGGGACGCGTTGCCACGGGCTGGTATTCGGTCGTCTCAAGGAGAGGCAAGTTCATTGGCGCACTCCGAAAGTTAGCTCTTCGCGGGCTTGCTCGATTTGCACGTCCACGAATTCGTTGGACGTGGCTGGGCCGGCGAAGAGGACCTTGACGTAGTTGTCGCTCAAGCCGACCTGCAAGCCGGTGGCTGAGTCTGAACGCCCTTCGGCAAGGACTTGGAGCGAGCTGCCGACAAAGCGCTGATGGAAAGCGAGTCGCTTGGCTGCGCCGAGGGCGATGAGTGCTTGGGCGCGCTCCTTTTTGACCGCGGCTTCTTGGTGCTCCGGCAGGCGCTCTGCTGGGGTGCCTTCGCGCTGGGAGTAAGAAAAGACGTGGAGATACGTCAACGGCAGGTCGGCCAATAGGGCGTGAGTCTGGGCAAAATGCGCATCGGTTTCCCCGGGGAAGCCGACCATGACGTCGGCACCAATGGCGCAATCGGGGATGCGGCTGGCGATTCGCTCGATCCGCTCGGCGTAATAGGCGCGAGTGTAGCGCCGCCCCATGCGCTTGAGAATGTGATCGTCGCCGCTTTGCAAAGGCACGTGGAAATGGCGGCAGATCGCCGAGGAAGCTGCGGCTTGGTCAATCAGCGCGTCGGTGACGTAACCTGGCTCAATGGAGTTGAGGCGAATGCGCTCCAAGCCGGCGATTTGCTCTAGTGCTTTGAGTAGCTCGATGAGGGCCTCGGACTGGCCTTGGTCGAATCCGTAGCGGCCCGTGTGGACACCGGTCAGGGCGAGCTCGCGGTAGCCGGCCGCGACCATGCGTTGGGCTTGGGCGACGACTTCGGCGGCCGGGCGGCTCGCGCTGTGCCCGCGCACCGCCGGGATGATGCAATAGGTGCAGTGCTCGTCACAGCCGTCTTGGATTTGCAGGCTGCCGCGCGTGCGACCTTGGGGCACCGCGCCGTCAATGGCGAGAAATTGCTCAGTGCGCGGCCTCGTTGCCGAGGGCGCGGGGATCTCGGACCCCGCTAGATGCGATTCGAGCAGTTCGACGAGTTGGGCCTTCTGGCTGTTGCCCACGACCAAGTCGGCACCGGCCGCGGTGAGGTCTGATGGCCTCCGCTGGGCATAGCAACCAGTGGCGACGATCTCCGCGCCTGGATTGCGCCGCCGGGCGCGACGCACGGCCTTGCGCGAGTCCGCATCGCCCGCGCCGGTGACTGTACAGGTATTGATCACGTACACGTCGGCCTCAGTGCCGAAGGGCACGACTGAATAGCCGCGCTCGGTCAGACGGTGAGCAAGGGCTTCTACTTCGTAGGCATTGAGCTTGCAGCCCACGTTTTGTAGGGCCACGCGCGCGTTTTTGGATGTTTGAGTGCCCATAAGTCGCGAAAGAGAAACGAGATAAACAATAAAAGTTAAAGATCGACCCTCTCTTGGGCAATGGGCCGCTCAGGCGGGTTCAAGCTGGGCGTACGCGACGGCAATGCGTTTGGTCCGCGTCCCAAAGCGGATGGAGAGCTTCATCTTTTCGCCCTGCCCTTCGCGGCTGACGATTTGGCCGCGCCCCCATTGGGGGTGGCGCACCCACTGGCCAACTGCGAGGAAGTCGTCTTGATCGACAAACTCGTCGAAGCCGGGCGACTGCTCGGCATCCCACTCGTAGTGGACGCCTTGGGGAGCCGGAACCTTTTTGCGGGCCGGAGGGCCGACGCGCTGCCGCGAGCGGTCAAAGCCGCGGTCCAACTCGTAATTCTGGGTCGTCAGCTCGGCGGGGACTTCGCTTAAAAACCGCGAGGGTTCGGTCGCGAGCAGCGAGCCGTACGCATAGCGGCGCAGGGCATAGGTGAGGCTGAGTTGCTCTTGCGCACGGGTCATGCCCACATAGCAGAGTCGGCGCTCCTCTTCAATGGCTTGGGGATCGCCGACGGCTCGCCCCGTGGGAAAGAGGTTTTCTTCGAGGCCGCAGACAAAGACCAAGGGGAACTCTAAGCCCTTGGCGCTGTGCAGGGTCATCAAAGTAATGGCGTTGCCATTGTTGTCGCTTTCGTCCGCCGAGGTCAGCAGCGACTTTTCTTCGAGATAGGTGGCTAACGTCGAGTCTGGGTTTGCGTCGGAGAACTCGGTCATATCGGCTAATAACTGGTCGAGATTCTGCAAGCGCGCCTCGGCTTCAGGGGTATTTTCTGCCGCGAGCATGGCGTGGTACCCACTTTTTTCGACGACGGCAAAGCCCAGTTCAGGCAGGGAGAGTGCATCGGTGGCTGCCATTAGTTCGCCGATCAGGGCGGCAAAGGCAGCAAGGCTTTTTTGCGCGCGGCCGCTGAGGTTGGGTGCGTCGTCGAGGTGCTCAAGTGCTGTGGAGAGGCTCCAGCCCTTGGCTTGGGCGAAAGCCTGCAAGCGGGCGAGGGAGGTATCGCCAATGCCGCGACGGGGCGTATTGACGATGCGGCGTAGGGCAATGTCGTCGGCTGGGTTGACCAACAGGCGCAAATAGGATAGCACGTCGC
>VXZF01000636.1:0-2186 GCA_009845645.1 Gemmatimonadota bacterium
GGCGGATGCCAGCTAACGACCCCTTCCCCAAACTGTGTCACCAGCGCCTGATAGAGCCCTGTCGGCCCGCCGAAATCGGCCCAGACTAGGCCCATCAGCACTAGTGAAGAACCGATCATGATCGCGGTCTGGATCAAATCCGACATCACCACGCCCATGTAGCCGGAGAGCACCACATAGACCAAGATGATCGGAATGACCAGCAGAAAGGTCTCAAAGCGCGACCAGCCCAAGAGTGCCTCGGACACTTTCGTCAGCCCCAAAAGCCCAGCCCCAGTCCAAGCTACCACTGCGATAAAGGCGCTGCGCATCGAGACCCAAGCGCGCATCGTCGGCGCGGCCGCACCGCCAAAGCGGAGTTCGTAAAATTCCGGCGAGGTAAAAATTTTCAACCGCCGCCAGCACGCAGCAAAGAGCAACCCACCGATCATCAGCGCCAGCCCAAAGCGGCTCAGGTACCACCAGCAGATAAAGGTCCCAGTGATGACCGTCATACCGCAGTACGCTGGCGCTACATCGGCGTTCATGCAGGTGACCGCATAGCTGGTGCCGCTCATCCACCCCTTCATCTTGCGCCCACCCAAGAAGTAATTTTCCATACTCTGCTGGGCGAATCTCCGATAGTACAGTCCCATCCCCACCAAGAAGAGCATATAGAGCGCCATCAGCGCGTAATCCAGACTCGACACAATCCCTCCTTTGCACGGGAAGCAGCTAGTTTTTGTGCTGCTCTCTATGCAGAATTAAAACCGCCGCGTCAAGTTGTGGTACTAGCTGACTCGGGACAGCATCGCTTGCAATCTGCATGGTCAATTGTCGTTATTTTTGACTAATGCATCGATCTTTCTCTACAGCAAAAAGGCCAACCTCATGCCCGCACCCATCCTCTTGACCGACGCCCAAGTCCAAGCCTACCTGACCAACGGCTATGTCACCGTGCAGACCGCTCACCCACCCGCGATCCACCAAAATATCCACCGCCAAATCGAAACCCTCTTCGCTACCGAAGGCAATCCCGGCAATGACATCCTCCCCAAAGTCCCGGACCTATACCAAATCCTCCGCGATCCCGCTGTTGACGGTGCTATTCAGAGCCTCCTCGGCCCCTCCTACCTCATCCACCCGCACCGCCACTGCCATCACAATCCCAGTGGCTCCAAAGGCCAAGGCATGCACCAAGACAGCTATGAAAACGACCAGAACGTCCGCCACCACCGCACCCGCTGGACCATGGCCTTCTACTATCCGCAGGACGTCAGCTTGGACATGGGGCCGACCGCGATTTTGCCGGCCACCCAGTACTACAATTCATCTAAACAAGCCTACGAGCGGGAGGAACAGCCCCTCTGCGGCCGGGCCGGAACGGTTACCATCGTCCACTACGACCTCTGGCACCGCGCCATGCCCAACGCCAGCGACCGCGATCGCTTCATGGTCAAGTTCCTCTTCACCCGCATGGGCGAGCCGCAGATACCCTCGTGGGATCATCGCGACGGCACTTGGCAAGCCGAAAGCATCGATCCTCCTGCCGATCTGTGTCGCCGCGCTTGGGACTGGATGTGCGGCACCGATGGCACCGCAGTCCCTACGGCGGTTTCGCTCGACGAGTTGCATCAGACCTTAAACGCCGAAGCCGAAGCCGAGCGGCTACGCGCCGTATATGCCTTGGCTGCTCGCGGCGAGGATGCAGTACCCATCCTCTTGAACGCACTGCGCAGCGAGGCTGCTACGCGTCTCGAAGCGAACCTAGCGAACGCACACACCAACCCCAGCCAGCTCGACGCGGTCTTCGCCCTTTCCGCCATCGGCCGCACCGCTGTGCCCCACATGGTGGAACTGCTCGAAGAAAACGACTGGTGGCTGCGCGCCGCGGCCGCCGATGTACTCGGCGACTTGGGCACCACAGCGTCCGACACCGTGCCCCATCTCACCTGCGCCCTCGACGACGAGGCCGAGTGGGTGCGGCGCAACGCGATTGAAGCGCTAGGCAATATCGGTCCGACCGCTGCTGAAGCCGTGCCTGCCTTGAGCCGTTGCCTACGAGATTCCGAGAGCTGGATCCGCCACAACACAGCACTTTCGCTGGCCAAGATTGGCCCAGCCGCCGCCGAAGCTGTGCCCGATCTGCGCAAGAATATCGACGACGAGGACCGCTACGCCCGTGCCAACGCAGCCGTGGCGGTGGG
>VXZF01000636.1:2196-6270 GCA_009845645.1 Gemmatimonadota bacterium
CTTTGGAGCGCATCGGCGCGTAGCGCATTGTCGATTTTTAGGTAGCAATCACTTTCCGCAAAATCAAAACCGGATGAGGCCCCTCCGAGATTTTCTCGTTGACATGATTACGCTCTTTCCGCGCCTTTTACTTTAACCCTTCTCAGGAAAGTGCCCATGACGACTGCATTGGCCCGGCCAGCGTTTGACGACGCCCTCAGGCACTACGCCGCAACGCTCGGCTTCCCGTCCCTTTCGAGCTATATCATCTGGTGCCGCAAAAACGGCCTAGCGATCCAGCGCGACAAAACCGAGAACCAGCTCGCAATCGAGCGCCAACTCGCCGCCGACACCTTGCGGCCGATCGCGCCGCACCCCGGCCGCAGCCACACCCCGGGGCGCGCCCGCCTTATCGACCGGGCCTTCCGCGGCGAAATCCCTCCAGATGAGATGTATCCGCTCAGCCGGAAGCTCGTCGCGCTCTTCGCCGCGGTCGAAGACCCCCAGCGCCGTCAAGCTCTCTACCGCTTGCTCAAACACGCAGAGCGACGTGCAGACCTCCTCGGCCTCAAAACGGGATTCCTCAATCGGACGCGCGAAGAGGGCAACAACTACGAGGACGCCCTCGGTCAACTCGCCCGCCACTACGGCGACTGGCTGCGGCCCGTCGAGGAGTGGCGCACCGACCTCCTCAGCCCTCGGGCGCAGTTCCGCAGCCTTACCCGGTATCTACTAGCCCGCTACGAGGTGCCGCCTTTTATGGACACCGCCTTCCTCCAAGGAGACCTTCCGACGGCTCACCGCGAGCAGGAGTGGTTTAAGCACATCGGCATCGGCCAGAACATCCGCAAAGCCGACCTGCCGCTGCGGCTGACTAAGCGCATGGCGCACCTTTTTCCCAACGCCAATCGGCACTGGCCGATTTCGCGCGCCCTGCGCTGGGCACAATTCGCCGGCATGGGTGGAGGCACGAGTTGGGCCGTTTTATCCACGCGGCTGAAGGACTACCAGCGAGACGAGTCGTTCTGGGAGACAGTGATGCTCTTTTTTGCCAACCAACCCATGCTGGAACCCACCTACATCGGCCCAATTGTCGATTATATCTACTACCAGAAATTCGTGCCCCAGCAATCGCCCGGCCCCAACGGCCAGTTCATTGAAGGGCCGCCGGCTCAGCCCAACTTTTCGATGAAGGGCCGCAGCATCATCAAGCTGCTGCGCTTGGTCGACGAGTGGCACGGCGACCTCAACGCCGACGACTACGCCCTCGGCGAGGAAGATGCGTGGGAGGCGTCTGGTTTTCGCGAATTCGAGTGGGAGGAAGAAGATGCCTTCTCGGGCGAGCGCGTACAGTGGTCAATACGCGAGCTGCACACCGCGCTCGACCTGCTAGCCGAAGGGCGCGTCATGCACCACTGCGCTGCCTCGTATGCCCGGCGCTGCTCGGAAGGCGAGCGGTCGGTGTGGTCGATGCAGCTAACCTACCCGGCCAAGCTGCCGCAGCGCATTCTGACCATTGCCCTCGACAACCACAAGAAGACCGTCGTCGATTATCGGGGGAAGTACAACATGCACCCTCACGACAACAAGCGCACCGCCAAAAAGCACTGGCAGGACCGGCCCTATCTCTACTATCTGCGGCAATCGCCGCGCATCTTGCGCCTGTGGATGGAGCGCGAGGATCTGCGTCACGACTAGCGGGGCAGTATACGCAGGTGATCGCAGGAGTTGGAGAAAGGATAGGCTACAAGGATCCTTTGAACAGGATCGCGCCCATGGTGGACAGCCAGCTAGCTAGGACGATGCCGATGGTCCAGCGGAAATAGGTGTCGATCTTCTCGTGGAGCTTTTGAACCGACGTGTCGATCTTATCATTTAGCGTCTGAGCCGACGTGTCGATCTTATCATTTAGCGTCTGAACCGACGTGTCGATCTTATCATTTAGCGTCTGAACCGATACCTCCCGCTTCCCATCCGACGCGGCATTCTCATCGCGCAGTGTCTGAACCGACGTGTCAATTTTCTCATTCAGCGTCTGAACCGACACATCCAACTTCTCGCTGACCGCTCGCACGTCGCTTTCAATCAGCTCCAAGCGGCGGTTGATCTGCTGCAACACGTCGCGGGTGGTTATCTCAGATGTTTCAGGGGCCATCCCAGTATTGCTCCTCGGTTAGAGTTAAAGTAGTCACCAAGAACAGATAAGCAAAATGCGAACCACCTTTTTTCTCTGGCGGGACCGCTGTTGTGTAGCTGCTTTTTGTATCTAATCGCAGACAATGTGATCCCTGCTCTATACAGCCGCCTCTCCCCTTGATAGCTGTCCGTCAGGCCCTATCTTGTTTGTCGCCATGACTACAACCTTTCGCATCGGCGTCACCCGCGACTTTCTCAAGGCCGACGGCACTCTCGGTTTCGGCGATATTGGTCTCGACCTACTCGACGAAGCCCCAAAGGTCGAGTGGGAGTTTCTAGCGGAAAACACCACTGAGCTGCGCCCCGACCAGATCCGCGGCTACGACGGCCTGCTAGTTCTCTCCTCGATAGTCAGCACCGAAACCTTGCAGGGAGCGGACAAGCTGGCGATCGTCGCCCGCTTCGGCGTCGGCTACGACAGCGTTGACGTGGCAGCTTGCAATGAGCAGGGTGTGCTCCTGACGATTACCCCCGACGGTGTGCGCCGGCCAGTGGCGGTCATGGCCCTGACGTATCTCTTGGCCCTCAGCCACAAGATGCTGGCCAAGGATCGCTTGGTGCGCGAGGGCCGCTGGCACGAGCGCCTCGACTACATAGGCATGGGCGTCACGGGTCGCACGCTGGGATTGGTCGGCTTGGGCAATATCGGCCGCGAGATCTGCACCTTGGCCAAGCCCTTCGGCATTCGCTGCATTGCCGCCGATCCTTTTGTTGATGCTGAACAGGCGCGCACCGCTGGTGCCGAACTGGTCGAGCTCGACCAGTTGCTGCAACGCGCAGATTACGTCTGCATCTGCTGCGCGCTCACTGAGGAGACCCATCACCTCATCGGCGAGCGAGAGCTCTCACTGATGCAGGAAAGCGCCTATCTCATCAACACGGCCCGCGGCCCCATCGTCGATCAGCAGGCCCTCACCCGTGCCCTGCAACGGGGGCAAATCGCCGGTGCCGGCCTCGACGTTTTTGAAACAGAGCCTGTATCCGAAGACGAGCCGGTGCTGGCACTCGCCGACCAAACCATCGTCGCCCCGCACGGGCTATGCTGGACCGACGAGTGCTTCCGCCTCATCGGCCGCAGTGCCTGCACTAGTCTCGTCGAAGTAGCCTCCGGCCGCTTGCCCCAACACCTCGTCAATCCCCAAGCGGCCGAACACCCCCGTCTCCAAGAAAAACTGAACCACTATCGAGCTATCGGATGAAACCCAACAAAGTCAAACGCACCCTCAAAGAGGGCGGCACGGTCATCGGCACTATGACCTTCGAATTTTGCACTCCGGGCATTGCCCGCCTTTCTGCCGAGGCTGGTGCCGAGTTCATTATGTACGACATGGAGCACACCGGCTGGAGCGTCGAGACAGTGCGCGACCTAATCGCCACCACCAACGCCGACCACATCGAGCCGTTTGTGCGGGTGCCGGCGACCCAATACCACTTCATAGCCCGCGTCCTCGACGTCGGGGCCCGAGGCGTCATGGTGCCGATGATTAGCGATGCGCAGCAGACCGAGGTCATCGTGCAGTCGGGTAAGTACCCGCCCATTGGCCAGCGTGGCGCAGCCTTTCAAATCGCCCACGACCACTTCGCCGAAGGCTCCATTGTCGGCAAGATCGACCACGCCAATACCGAGGGCCTGCTGATCGCTCAGATCGAAAACCGCCCCGGGCTCGAAAACGTCGATCGCATCGCCGCGGTAGATGGGATTGATATACTGTGGATTGGAGGTTTTGACCTAAGCAACTTCTTGGGGATTCCCGGGCAGTTTGACCACCCCGAATTCACCGCCGCCCTCGACCGCGTCGTCGATGCCTGCGAGCGCCAAGGCAAAGCCGCTGGCTACTTGGTCAATACCATTGAAGAAGGAACGGAGATGCTGCGCCGAGGCTTCCGCTGCATAGCGTA
>VXZF01000371.1 GCA_009845645.1 Gemmatimonadota bacterium
CGCGCATCGACGGCTGCGGCCCGTGGACCATCTATGCGCGCATTATGATGCCCCTTGTCAAACCAGCCCTCGCCGCACAGGCAGCCTTCACGTTCGTGGCCCAGTGGAACGACTTCCTGTGGCCGCTGGTGGTGCTCAAAAGCCGCGAGCTGTACACCCTGCAATTGGGGCTGGCCAGCCTCCAAGGCGTCTTTGGGGTCAACTGGCGCTATATCTCGGCGGCCTCGATCATCGCCTTGGTGCCGACGGTGCTGTTCTTCCTCTTCACCCAGCGATTTTTCACGCAGGGGCTGACGGCTGGTGCCGTGAAGGAATAGCCACGTAGTTGAAGTCTGGCTACGGATTGCACGAATCGGGCTTATAGGGGAAATTGTGAGACGCTGGAGGCATTGAGGAACGGGAAGGAAAATCAGTGAAAAAACAAATGCTTGATCAGAAGACCCTAGATGACATCATCCGGCGCGTCGTAGAGGTTGCTCAGCCGGAGCGGATTATCCTCTTCGGCTCCGCCGCCCGAGGCGACATGACGCGGAACAGTGACGTAGATCTTCTCATTATCAAGGAGGGCAGCGACGCAAATCTTAGGGCCCGGATTTACGAGAAGATGTACGGTGTGCGCGTCGCGGTTGATGCGATTCTGGTCTCGCCAGCGGATGTAGAACGCTACAAGGATAGCCATCCGTTGGTCATCAAGCAGGCACTACAAGGAGGAAGAGTAGTGTATGAAGCTGCCTGAACGTTTTCCGCCGGATGATCCACGCGAGCGGTACGCCGGTCACGGTGTGGGGATGTGAGTGGATGACGGCTTCTAAGAGGATACTGATCATTGCCGGACCAAACGGTGCAGGCAAGACGACATTTGCTACCGAATTTCTACCGAACGAAGCGAACTGTCCCACCTTTATAAACGCGGATCTCATCGCTTCAGGGCTGAGTCCGTTTAAACCGGATTTGGTCGAAGTCCGCGCTGGCAGATTGATGCTGAACATGATTCACGATTACGTGAGGAGAGGCGAGAGTTTCGCTTTCGAGACCACCCTGAGCGGACGCGGCTATGCACGCTTGATTCCTCGCTGGCAGAAACAGGGTTACTGGATAAAGCTTTTCTTCCTGCGCTTGCCGACTCTAGAGATGGCTATCACCCGTGTCAGGCAGCGGATACAGGAGGGAGGTCATAACGTACCAGAATCGGTTATTCGTCGCCGATTTCACGCTGGGTGGCGCAATTTCGAAACCATCTACCGGGATTTGGTAGATGAGTGGACAGTATATGACAACTCGGGGAAGATCCCGGTGTTGTTGGCAGAGGAGAGTAAGCTATGACTACTCAGAAACAGAAACATCAAGGAACGACAGAGAAACAACGCGATCCTGACTTTGTCGGCGCAGAGGCTGCCATGCACCGAGCAGCAAAACGCGCCCGTCATCGGGCTATGGAGACCATCGGCGCGGTGGCTGTGTTCAGGGACGGAAAAGTTGTCTGGGAGAAAGCTGACGGGACATTCGACGAAGGCTTTGAATTAGGCGACTTATGAGTGGGAGAGTGATGCAGTGAAGCTTGAGGAGTTGATCTGATGTGCCGGGTTTTGGGAACTGATATGAAACAAGCACGCGATCACATCTTCATAAGTTATGCAACTGAGCAGTCGGCATTATGCGACTGGCTTGCCCGTCGGCTTGCTGCCGAAGGGTACGCTATATGGTGCGATCGCCAGAAGCTGCTTGGGGGTGAGAACTGGCCCAATGATATCGATGTAGCGATTAATGAGCGAACTTTCCGTATGCTTGCGCTGCTGTCACGGGCATCAATGAACAAGCCGAATCCGCAGGGAGAGTGGCTGAAGGGTATCGCCATTGGCAAAAAGCTGGACATTGACGACTTCGTTATTCCGTTGAATACCGAAGGACTCCGACCAGACGAAATTGCTTGGAATCTCCAACCCATCAACTATATCGCATTCTCACCAAGTTGGGCTGATGGCCTCGCTTCCTTGTTGAAGAAGCTCCAGTCAGTTGCTGCACCCCGGGTCTTGAATGACGGCCCCCGTGTTGCCGTAGAATCAATCATTGCAAGCAGCGCGGTTCGAGACGAACCCGAAGAGCTATTAAGCAACTGCTTCGAGGTCATTCAAACGCCACGATACATTCGCAAGTACGAGGTTGAGACCGATCTCTCTATAGGTGAGCGTCGTGCACTGCGGACAGAATGGGCATGTCGTGATGTGTTACCGAACTGTGTACTCGCCTTTGAGGACCCGCCTTCTATCGTGAACACACGCCATAGATTTCAGTACCTGGGCCAAGTTCCTTGGAGTGATACAGAGTCGGTGAATGGAATAGACACGCGGGATCTTGTTGTTAGCCTGATACATAGGTGTTTGGATCTCCTTCTGAGAGATAAAGGAATGAAGTACTCCGTTATCATGGAGAATAGGAATCATAGAAAGCACATAAAGCAGTGGTATCTTCCGCAAGGACTTCTATATAAAGACCGTGTGTCAGTCACTTTTCCTAGCGGAAAGAAAAGCTGGTTCAAGGGGGTCGGTGAACGTACCTATCTAACCATAACAGGCAGAGAGATATACCGATATCACCTGAGCCCATCGTTTTCGGTGCTGCGCGGTCAAATTGATCCTTTCGTCCTATTCCTCCGAAATCGTGTTTATCTCACTGATAATAAGGGCAGACCACTTGAAGGACGGAAGATTGTATCACGTCGTAAAAATCTATGCAAAGGATGGTTCAACTACGAGTGGTGTGCACGAACTCTTGGCATTGCCCAGCTACTGGCCGATGAGGATATGTACATACAGTTCGGACCAGACGGAGAGCAGCAACTCGTCATCAGTGCCATGCCGATTGTTCCGAATGCTCCCCAACGTATCCGCGACGAACTCGTGGACGAACCCGATGAGATCTACACGGCGTGGCATGAGGAAGATGGGGTAGAGGTTGACGATGTCGAACCAGATGAGTGAAGACCCGATGTTGTGTGAGATCAAGATTCTCGACGAACCAGCGCTAGAATTTCGGTACGGCCAGCCAGTCGCCGATCCACGTGATGGACTGTCATTGTTTGGCCCGTATGACGCAGACGCTCCTAGCCATCCAGGGGCTTTATCCTATGGTGTTGTCGGCACGGGTGAAGGTATAGATCTGTTTTTGGCGTGGTCGAATGCGATGATCCACTCGTGGACAGATGCCCCGAATAACCGTCACCGCTTGTGGCCACCGTACCCAGGATTTCAGGCAGCGTTCGCCTGCGATTGGCGAAACGAACCAGTTTGGAAACATGTGCTCGATAGTCATGAACTGAGTGACGTGGCTTATCGTTATGATCATCACGAACGGGTCTATTCGACCGTAAACCAGTACCTCTCGGCTTTTCAAGATTTGCAGAAGCTCGATGAGCGCGTAAGTGTCATGGTCTGCGTCGTGCCTGACGAAATCTACCAAACGTGCCGGATTAAGTCGCGTGTGAGTGTGGAACAGTCGACCGGAGAAGCCGTTTCTAAGAAACGGCGGGAGTCGCGTAAGGAGGGACAACTAGAGTTTTTCTCAAACTACGAGCCGGAGCAGTACGAACTCTCTCTCGATTTTCGCAGGCAGATCAAAGCGCGGACGATGATCCATAATGTTCCAATCCAAATTATCCGTGAATCGACGCTGAGGCTCAATGACGAGAAGCGGTTTGGGCTACGAGGGCTAACACCGCTCTCGAATCGTATGTGGAATTTGTCGAGCGCGTTGTATTACAAGGGAAGCGGCAAACCGTGGAAGCTGGCTACTGCTAGGGAAGGCGTTTGCTATGTCGGTCTCGCTTTTCGTCGGGCCGATGCTACCTACAACAAAGGCGGACCGAAGACCGCGGCATGCGCCGCCCAGATGTTCCTCGACGATGGGGATGGCGTGGTATTCTTAGGCAACTACGGCCCGTGGTACTCGCCGGAAGACAATCAATATCGACTTACAGCCCAAGCTGCACACGATCTGCTCAAAGGGGCTCTTGACACCTATGTCCAATTGCACGGGAAGACCTTGACTGAAGTCTTCCTGCACTCCCGGTCCGACATCAGCGCTGAAGAGTTCGAAGGGTACCGATCCGCGGCCTCCGACGGACTAAAGGTCGTAGGTATTCGCGTTCGTCCCTACCACGATGGTCCAAGACTGTACCGACCTGACAAGCAGTGGCCGGTGATTCGGGGCACGTTGTGGAAACATTCTCCAACTCGGGGATATCTGTTCGGATCTGGGTTCAAACCGCGACTCGGAACCTACGACGGATGGGAGACACCCGTACCCCTACAGATCGACATTCAACATGGAGATGCGGATATCGTTGATGTGGCACGCGATATCCTCGGTCTGACAAAGCTTAATTACAACACCTGTAATGCTGGTGACACCCAGCCAGTTACTGTCAAGTTCTCTGATGCGGTAGGCGAGATTCTCGTGAGTAATCCGACCGTGACCAACCGGCAACCTACTTTCAGATTCTACATCTAATGTAAGGACAATGGCAGTATGACTAGTGAAGGATAACCGTCAAACGCCTCATCGGAGTCGACCTTTCCCTGAAGAAGTATCCCGATACTCTGTCCACAAGAAAAACGTGCGGCACGTGCATATCCCACGTTGTACATCCCCCAAGGAGACCACGCCCATGAGAGCGACCATATATACGTACCCCTGGGACTTAACCGACGAAGGCATTGACTCGGCCCTAGACACCATCGCCCACACAGCCGGCCTCAACAGCGTCAGCTTGGCCCAGAGCTACCACGTATCGACGTACTTTTTGCCGCACAATCCCCGGCGGCCCCTCTACTGGGGAGAAGAAGGCGCGCTCTACTTCCAGCCGTCCGCTGCCTTTTACGACGAAAGCCCAATCACGCCCCTAGTCAGCAACGTCGTCGATGGCCCAGATTACATGCGCCGGATCACAGACCAAATCAAAGAGCGCGGCCTCGACCTGACGAGTTGGCTGGTCTTCAACTACAACCACTACCTGCCCCAGCGCTATCCAGACGCGGCCAAACACGATCCCTTTGGCCACCTCAACTTCGCCCAGCTATGCCCAGCCAGCCCCTTGGTGCGCGACTACGCTTGCGCACTCTGTCGCGATATAGCCGCGCAGTTCCAGCCCGACGAGTTCCACCTCGAATCGCTGGGCTACCTGCACTTCAGCTACGGCTTCCGCAATCCCAAAGTCGGCGTAAAAATCACGCCCTTCTGCGAACTGCTGATGGGATTGTGCTACTGCCAGCATTGCTTACAGCGTGCCGGTGCCCTCGGCTTATATGGAGAGAGCTTCCGCGCAGAGGTCGCCGAATACCTCGCCCGCGAACTCGCAGCTGAGCCTGCCCCGGAAAACATGCAGCCTCCCAGCGCCGAATTCCTCGACACCGCCTTTTCCGGCCGCTTGCAGACCTTTCTCGACGCCCGCGTCGAAGCGGCAACCTCGCTGGTGGAGGAAGCCATTGCCATCGCCAACCAAGCTGGCGCACGCGCCTCGTTCTTCGGGGGCCGCGACCGGACCGTCAACGGGCTTGACTCGGACCGCGTCCTCCGCAACGTGTACATGGTCAACGCCGGCGTGGGCGGCGAGCCGGACGCCCACGCCGATAGCGTCCGCACCCTGCGCGGCGAATTCCCAGCCGACACCGACCTCAGCGCCATCGTCAACCCTGGGGGATTCGCCGACAGCGACGCACTCGGCGTACATCTGACCGCGCTGCACCAAGCGGGCGTCAATGGCTACGCCTTCTACAACTACGGACTCATTCGCCGCGCCCATCTCGAATGGATCGGCACTTGCCGCCATTTGTGGAAGTAAATGGCGGTGTCCTCCCTACGGATAACTATCTAACCGCTGATTTACAACGTTGTACTCAAAGGAGCTAACAACATGGACATCCAAACAATCCAACGCGCCATCGACGCGCTGCCCCGCCATCGCCTGACGCATTTGCCAACGCCCTTACAGCACTGTCCGCGACTGGCGGCCGCGCTCGGGGGACCGCAGATATGGATTAAGCGCGACGATCTGACCGGCCTTGCCTTTGGCGGCAACAAGTCCCGCTATCTCGAATTCACGCTCGCCGAGGGCACGGCCCAAGGGTGCGATGCCGCCGTGATGAGCGCGGTCGTCCAGTCCAATCACTGCCGCCAATTCGCCGCAGCCTGCGCCCAGCTCGGTCTCAAAAGCGTCGTCGTCCTGCGCGAGAACGATTCCATCATGGGACGCCAGTCGCCAG
>VXZF01000084.1 GCA_009845645.1 Gemmatimonadota bacterium
GAGTTGAAGAGCATCGCGAACGGTTTTGGGAATTGTGACTTGCCCCTTGCTTGTTAGCGTCGCTATTGCCATACTGAGCTCCTCTTATTAAATGTTCGTTTTGAGGGTTTATTTCTTACTTAAAAGTAAGGAAAATAACACCTGAATGCAAATATCGCTTCCATCGTGAGGGAGGCAGATGACGAAGGCTTAGCCGCCGAGTCGGCAAAATGACATCAGCCCTATTGTTGATCAAGATCGCGTTTTCGGGTCGGAAACAGATTCATCTATGATTTCTGACGCGCCATAGCGGACGACGATCAGGAGACGGTGAAGCTATTGCCGGTCATGCCGGTGAAGTAGTTGACGATAAGCCAGAACCCGGCCGAGCCGAAGCCGCCTAGGACCATACCGAGGAAGAAGGGGCGTAGCTGGGTATAGAGCCGAGCACCGCCGTACTTGAGGATGGCGGCCTTTAGTAGCCAAGCGATGAAGACCGAAAACCAGAGATGGTACATCGGTGCTGTCATGCCCAAGGTCATCCCGATGGGGTGGATGGGAAAGCCGGCGAAGCGGTTCTTGACGTAGGACATGATGCCCATGAGGCCCGCGCCTAGGAGCGTGAAGGCCATGTGCCAGGACTGAGTTGGTTGGGGGTTGTTGAGGTTGTGGGTAATCCAGTTGCCGGTGAATGTAGGCAGACCACTGAACTGCCAGCCGACTAGGTTGATACCTCCGTACTGGTAGGATAATTCGACGATGGCCCAAGCAGAGCCGGCTAGGGTGACGAGGATGGCTCCAGCCACGGCCCAGAACAGCCGCCGTCCCTCCAGCGCTGTTTCTTGGGCCAGCTTCACGCCGGTTGCCGCCGAGGCCATCACAAAGGTGCGCACGTCTGCCGCCCAAGCGAAATTCAGCCCTAGAATGGTCAGCCCTGGCGCTCCCACCAGAGAACTGCCTAGCGCATTGACCGTGAAGACGGGGGCCGCTACCGTGGCCCGGTATGAAGCTAGTCCCGTCTGGGCAATGATCCGCGTCAGCCCGATGAAGATGACCATGGACATGGCGAGAAAGACCGCTGCCGTGAGTAGGTTCAGCCCCGCAGCCAACAGCCAGCCTAGTGCCAGCAGGCTGCCTAGCAGAGTGCCGAAGACAGCCGTCCGGTAGGAGAGCAATTCGCCACGATCGTCGATATCCGGGTCGCCGACGAAGGCTTTGCGCAGCACGTCCCGCAAGTGACGCCGGCCGTGCCAGAATCCGGCGAACACTAGGAACAACAGAGCACCTTGGGCCATATGGGCGACACTGGGCGAAGCTGGATCGGAGAAAGGCTGCACAGGGCCAATGCTCCAGCCGAGCATGCGCTCCAATCCTGTCTGCAGCAGGGCGAGGAAGGCGAAAAACCAGACCCCGAATCCCACGTCTAGGCTCAGTAGATAGGAGAGGCCGATGACCTCAAAGCGGGGCGAGCAGCGCAGGTGGATCGAATTTTGCAGAATTGGAATGGAAGCATCCAAACTGATCGCTGGGACGAAGTGGTAATACTTGTGCAGCGCTTCTAGGCCATTGATCAGAAAGGGAATCAGAAAGCCAATCCACATCAAGTAGTTGCGGAAGAAGGGCGGCAGCTTCCGATCCGGCTCTTCGGCACTCATCTCTAGGGGAAGCACGGCCATGGGAAAGAGCAGCTTCTCGCGCTCGATCCACTGTTTGCGCAGGATGACCAACAGGCAGAGCGTGATGAAATAGATGGTGACCGCGAATAGACTCCAGATCAGCAGCGGTGGTCCCCAGGCTCCCCAGGAGACCGGCTCGCCTCGGGTGCCGCCTTCAAAGAGCTTCCACACCGCGTCCCGACCGTCGGGCACCAACCACGGCGGGATATGTGGCTGGATTAGCTGCGCCCATTCGTTTTCAGGCGTGGCGTAGTAGAAGAAGCCGCCCAGTAGGGGGATCAGGTTGAGGGTGAAACCCCAAGAGGGGATGGCCGCGGCGACGATCATCATGATATAGATGGTGACTAGTTCGCCACGTCTCAGGGCCGGCCCACCAAGCAGACGGACCAGCGGGTTGATCATCAAAGTAAGCGGCAGGAAGAGGAAGATCGCCGCACCGGTCGAGAAGTCGGCACCCATGGGTGAGCCGCGCAGTACTAGCACGCCGAAGGGTTCGCCGGCGGCGATGATGAAGCTGCCGAGCAGTCCTAGGAGTACCGCTCGTCTTGATACGCCGTGACTGGACTTTACAGGGGCTTGTGCCATCACTCCTTATCTTCCAGCCACAATCCCCGGCCCGTAATCCGCCATCGCGGTCATGATGTACTCGTTGAGTAAGTGTTCCTCGTGTGCAAGGCCGAACGTCCAGATTCGGCGATACATCTCCTCGACGACTGGCTGGTATTGCGGATCAGGTGCGAGGTTTTGCATCTGTCCGGGATCGCTCTCCAAATTGTATAGCTCGTCGTAGTCGAATCCATTGTAAACGAATCGCCACTTGTCAGTGACAATGGAACGTTGAATGCCATAGGTCTCGTTTCCATTCGTCTGGAAGAAGAGCGCATCGCGCCAGTCGGCCGGTGTTTCGCCTTTGAGCAATGGCATCAGGCTGGTACCGGCAAACTCCACCGGGCTCTCCGCTGCGCCCATCTCGAGTAACGTCGGCGCGAAGTCACAAAGCGACACGAACTCGTCGCGCACCACGCCCTGCTGCCCGCCCGGCATCTTTGCGATCGCTGGCACGTGGTAGCAGCTTAGAAACGACGGCAGGCCCTTACACCACAGGCCGTGATCGCCCAAGTAGTCGCCGTGGTCGGAGAGATAGAGAACGATCGCGTCTTCGTACTCTCCGCGCTCTTTGAGCTTGTCGATCAGCAGTCCAAAGAGCCAGTCCTCATAGGTACAGAACGCCAAGTAGTGCTTGATCGCGTCCTGATGTTCCTCGCGCGTCAACTGAGCAAAGCGGTCGCGGGTGCGGCGGTAGAAGGCTGGTTTGTCGTCCAGCGGATCGTCGAAGGTGTTCGGTAGTGGGAACTCCACGCCTTCATACAGATCGAGAAACTGTTTAGGGGCGATATATGGATCGTGCGGCCCAAGGGTGCCAACATATAGGCACCACGGCTCGTTCCCGTCCAGTGTATCCATTTTTGCTAGCGCGTCCTCGACCACTGTGCGGTCGCCGAATGGGTTGTCTCCTTCCCCGTCGCGGAAATACTGCGCTAGGAAGGGATGGCTGTTGTCGCCATAGTGGATGTACGGACGCATCCCCGCACGCCTGATCTCACCGGGAGCACGCCTGTTGCTGCCGTGGTTCCCAGCATGTCGTTGCAAATTGCGCAGTTCGCGTTCGCGGGCTGCAGCGTCCTGCTCGTCGCGACTCAATCGTCTGCTGTGGGGTGCACTTCCCGGCGAAACCTGTTCCCAACCATAGTCGTGTGGCTGTTGATAGTTGCTGACATGCCACTTGCCCGAAAAGAGCATGCGATAACCTGCCTCCTGCATGTCCACGCTCCAGGGGCGGATGTGGTCCTTCAAACCTCGGGTGATGGCATTGGCGACGTTCACGTTGTGCCAGACGCCGTGCTGGGTCGGCATCAGGCCGGTCATGAACGATGCACGCGATGGGCAGCAGTGCGGCGACGGGCAAAAGGCGCGGCTGAAGGTGACGCTCTCCTCGCGGAACTCGTCAAGCACGGGTGTCTTCGCTTTGTACTCGTTGTTAGGTAGCACGGAGCACGCCCGTTGCTGGTCGGTCATGAAGATCAGTATGTTCGGCTTGGTCATTTTTTTTAGTGAGTTAGGAGGGCACAGGGGTCCGGTTCGAAAGGGACAGATTTTATAAAAAAGCTATTCGAGACGCCGATTCTCTTCTGTAATTGGAAACCACAGGAGTTGCAGGGCACCTTGTCGCACCTCGACGGAGATATCGTCCAACGATTCTGCGTCCTTAATTGGGTAGGATCGGTGCAGGACCTTGGCTGGAGTCAATGAGGTAGTGTCTCGAACGGTCACTTTGCCATCCACCGACACTTCGATGACGACATTAGGCATTTCGAGAGCGGGCGAAAGGGCGATGTTCAGCGACCTATCGTCTAGGCTGCCGCGAATCGCGCCGACCTGCGATGCCGCACTCATCCCCTTCGTTCCCCAGTAGCTATACATCCACTCCGTCCACTCGAGCGAGTCTCCGGGTGGGAGTGGCCGCGTCTCATCGGGGAAAAGCACCGACGTGCCACCCCACATCTCAACATAGCCCTTGTTGGGCTGGCCAGATCCCATGGGAATCCCCGTCGGATGGAAGCCGTAGGTCCATACATCGACACCTGGGTTGAGGACGGGATCGAAGACCCGGACCACGCCCTCCTCAGCGTCGTGGGAGTAGGCGCTGTAATAGCCGGCCGTCAAGCCGTCGGCCATGATGTCGCCGGCCTTCCACCCTCGGATGTAGCGCAACGGACTCTCGCTCCAGACCTGTGGGCTCGGTCCTAGATTTTTCTGCCAGCGATCGGCTATCAGGATGCTCTTTGTCGGGATGATGAACTCGGTGTTGTCGGTCAGCTCGTTCTCGCCTCCAGGGACCCACATGGGATTGACCCAGTGGGCGAACTGAACGGTGTCGGCTCCTGGATTGTGGATGCGGATCTGGCTCTCTAGGGCCGCTGAGCCTCGATGAACGGTCAATTTGACTCTGTGGATCAGGCCCGTCAGCGGCTCGGTCGTTGCCATCGACATAGATACCTGTTCTGGACGATTTTCTAGGATTTTCCACGTCCAAGGTATCGCGAAGGTCGTGCCGTGCTCGTAGCCCGGAAGCGTGTATTCGATCCCACCGATCCAGAGCCACCAGCCAGTGGGGTTGTTCGCACCTCCGGGGCGCACAATGTCGTTCTTCCACAACGGGTCGTGACCGGTTCGCTTGTCGATAAGGGAGTACACCCGTCCCATCTCCGGTAGTATCTCCACGAGCACATAGTCGGATTCGAGCACCACTCGTCTGTGCCGCTTGGCGACGATGCGCTTCCAGTCGATGCGCGCGAAATCCAGATGGGGAAGTGGGTCGCCTTCGTCGTAGTAGATTGCCGGTTCGTAATCGACCTGCGGAATGTCGATGTGATCGACGACAAGTGATGTGGCTGAGTCTGAGGAACTCGCCGACAGCGCCAGAATCAGGGGGGCTATGAGCGAAAGGGTTCGACGTCGGGGCATTATTTGATCCTATGGGCCATTCATCGCTGGCGTGGAGGGTGGAAATACCTTGTTGCTAAATCTTGCAATGGCTTGGGCTGCCGCTGCCGAGTCACCTGCTTGCCGATACGCGAGCACGAGCCCCCGCTGTGCTGATGGCAGATTGGGATTTTGGGCTAGCGCCCGTTCGTATCGCTCGGCCGCGGTACGGGCATCGCCTTGTTGCAACTCTAGGTTTCCCAGCGCGATGAAAACATCCACCGGATTCTCGGACAACTCCATAGCTCTCCCATACGCCTCGCGCATGACTAGCGGACAGCCGAAGCCCCCTGAGATGTTTGAACTCCAAGTCATCTCGGCCTGCGTCTTGGGTGGCGTGTCCTTGACCGGCGGCGTGGGATCAATCGGCTGTGTCATAGCGGGCGTTCTCATTATGGGCGTAGTTGAGAACACCTTAAACCTGCTCAACGTCCCGACGTTCTATCAAAACGTGGTTCGCGGTTGCATCCTATTGGTCGCCGTCATGCTTGATCAACTCAAAAATCGCGCACGGTAGCCCTCCGCTGCCCCGGCGAGATTGACCGCTCTACGGATTTTAAGATATATTGCGAATCATGTGTGATCATCAGCCTAGAGACAATCGCTGGCCCTTTGTTGTTACCGATTTCTTGGCGAACGTGCGAGACAGTGGCCTCCCTTGGCACCGCTGTCTGGCGACCGCCGCGGCCAACATCTGGCGCAGACTGCGCACGGGACAACTCTGCTGCGGCAATCGCGGCGATCCTGGCTGCTGAAAGAGCTAATCCTCGCTGGCGTGTCCGGCGACCTTTTGCAAGCCTTCAGAGCTAAATCTGTATCATCGCTAGATAACGACAAGGAGTGCAACATGGACAAGGTGCGAATTGGTATTATCGGCCTTGGCGGCATGGGTAGCAACCACGCCACCTATCTTTCCCAAGGCCAAATCGCCGGTGCGGAGCTCGCGGCCGTAGCCGATGTCGATCCGGCCCGGCTCGCGGGCGTGCAGGAAAAATATGGAGAGAGCGTGCAAGCG
>VXZF01000598.1 GCA_009845645.1 Gemmatimonadota bacterium
TTGGTGATGGGCAATCGCAACCAGCTACTGTGGGACATCCCCGTAATCGACTCCTTTGAGCGCAACCGGGCCATCTACCGCCTAGAGCGAGGCGCGTATCAGCAAACAGTCGAAGAATTGACCGCGCTTCTCGACTTAGACGCCCTCCTCGACAAGCCCGTGCGCAACCTCTCCTTGGGCGAGCGTATGAAGTGCGAAATTGCCGCCGCGCTTCTGCACAAGCCGCAAGTCCTCTTCCTCGATGAGCCGACCATCGGCCTCGACGTGACCATGCAGCGGCGGATCCGCGCGTTTTTAACCGAATACAATCAGCGCTACGGTGCCACCGTGCTCCTCACCAGTCACTACATGGCCGACGTCGAGGCGCTGTGTAAACGAGTGGTGGTCATTCACCACGGGCTGCTGCTCTTCGACGGCCAGCTCACCGAGCTCGTGCAGCGTTTCTCACCGCACAAGACGATCATCGTCGAACTGGAAAACGGGCACGGCGACCTCGGCAACTATGGAGAGATCGTCGCCAGTAGCGAGGGGCGCGTATCGCTGCGAGTGCCCAAGGCGGAGACAGCGCAGGTGACCGGGCGGCTCCTCAGCGAGCAACCCGTTCTCGATCTGACGGTGGAGGACCCGCCGATTGAGGACGTGATCGAAGAGGTCTTTGAACGGGCATGAGGGGTCTGGCGGACATCTACTCCACGCTCTTTCGCACCGATCTGGCCGTGCAGTTCCAATACCGGGCGGCGATGGTGATCTGGCTGATCGGGCGCATCGTCGATACGCTGGTCTTCCTTTCGGTGTGGACCGCAGTGGCCCGCTCCAAGGGCGGGCAGGTGGGGGACTTCTCTAGCGGAGACTTCGCCGCCTACTACATCATCATGATGATGATGGGGCACCTGACCTTTACTTGGTTCATGTTCGAGTTCGAATATCGGGTGCGGTCGGGGGCCTTCTCGCCGCTCCTGCTCCAGCCCCTGCACCCGATCCACCGCGACATCGCCACGAACATCTCCTATAAATTCCTGACCCTAGCGGTCATGCTGCCGACGGTGGGGCTGATGGTCTGGATCTTCGATCCGGTCTTCGATCCGCCGATTTGGGCAATTTGGGCCGCGATACCCGTCGTCCTGCTGGCGTTCCTGATGCGCTTTTTCGTCGAGTGGGCACTGGCTTTAGTGGCCCTGTGGACCACGCGCACGGCCGCGGCCAACCAGCTCTACTTTGCGGTCTCGCTTTTCTTTTCGGGCCAGATGGCACCGCTGTCGCTTTTGCCCGAGTGGCTCCAGACCTTGGCCGCGATTTTGCCCTTCCGCTGGATGCTGGCCTTTCCCACCGAACTCCTGCTCGGCCGCCTCACGCCCGCCGAGGTGATCTGGGGCGCGGTGACGCAGGTGATGTGGCTGGGACTGAGCTGGGGGATTCTGGCTGTGGTCTGGTCGCGCGGCGTGCGCAGATACTCGGCGGTGGGATCGTGAACTATTTGCGCCTCCTGTGGATCTTCCTGCGCATCGGCACCATGAACGAACTGGCGTACCGAGCCAATTTCTGGGTGCAGCTAGTCCAGAGCTTGCTCAACCTGGGCGTCGCGCTGGCGGGTTTGGCAGTGATTTTTTCGCACACCGAAGAACTAGGCGGCTGGCAGCCTGCCGAGCTGGTAGCACTCTTGGGGGTTTTCTTCCTGATGAGCGGCCTGATTGGCGCGCTGATCCAGCCGTCGATGCAGCGCTTTATGGAGGATGTGCGCCTCGGCACGCTGGACTTTACCCTCACCAAGCCAGAGGATGCACAAGTGCTAGTGAGCGTCGGCGAGGTGCGGATTTGGAAGTTCTTGGACGTAGTGCAGGGGGTGGCGCTGATTGCCGTTGCATTGGTCGAAATCGGAATGCGGGCGGGCCTTGTACACGCGGCGGGATTCGCCCTGACGCTTGCGGCAGGCGCGGCAATCGTCTACAGTTTTTGGCTAGTGTTGGCAACGACCACGTTCTGGTTTATTAAAGCGGAGAACATCCTAGTGATCTTCCAAGCCGTTTACAGCGCTGGCAAGTATCCGGTAGCCATCTACCCGCGCTGGCTCAAGCTGGCGATGACCTTTCTGGTGCCCGTGGCCTTTGCGGTGACCGTGCCGACGGAGGCCTTGGTGGGGCGGCTGTCGTCGGAGGTGTTGTGGGGCGCGTTGGCGATGGCGGGGGGCATGTTGGTGGGAGCGCGGGCGTTTTGGTTGTGAGGGGTGCGACACTACTCAGGAGCTTCGGCCTAGCGATGATCCATTTTGCCATTTTCTAGAAAGGGGCAGCGAAAATGAGTGACGGACAAAGCGGCATGCACGTCGGAGTGCAAGGGATTGGGACCTCAAAGATGGAACTGGAGTTTCTGGTGCGACACGGAGTGACGCACATGGACGCCAGTGTTGAAGACAACGAGGTCGAGACCTTAGTGCGGCACAAGGAGGAAGCGGCTGAGTACGGGGTAAGTATGGAGTCAATCCACATCAGCGTGCCCAAAAGCATCACGCTGGCGCAGGACCCGCAGCGGGATCGGGATCTCGACGAGGTCTGCCGCTGGATCGAAAACGCGGGCAAGGCCGGGCTGCGGGCCTTGCTCTACAACTTCTGCATCCTGCCGCACCAGCGCACCGAGCCTACGCCCGGGCGCGGGGGCGTGACGTATAGCTCATTTGACCTAGCAAAATTCGACAACGAAACGCTGAGCGAAGCGGGCGTGGTCAGCCGCGAAGAAGCGTTTGAACGGGCGGCCTACTGGCTGGAGCGCGTGATTCCAGTAGCCGGGGAAAACAAGGTGCAGATGGCCTGTCATCTCAACGACCCGCCAGCTCCCATCCTGCGCGGCGTCGAGCGCTGGAACTGGCCGGTAATGGAGGGGCTCAAGCGCTTTTCCGAGTTGGTCGATAGCCCGTACCACGGTTTTAACTTTTGCTGCGGCGTGGCGTCTGAGGGGCTGGAGAATCCGGCCGAGGAACTCTGCGACATCGTGCGCTACTTCGGCGAGCGGGGGAAGCTCTTCAACATCCACTACCGCAACATCAAGGGCGGGCTGCACAACTTCCAAGAGGTCTGGCCCGACGAAGGCGATGTGGACATGCACGAGGTGGCGCGCACCTTAAGGGACGTCGGCTATGAATACATGCTGATGCCCGACCACGCGCCATCCCACCCCGACGACAAGGCACCCGAGGGCGTATCGGGCCGGATGCGTCAAGCCTGGGCCTTTCAGTTCGGATATATCATCGCCATGATCCAAGCGGTAAACAAAGAGCGGTCCGGCCTCAGCATGGGGGCCGCAGCGCAAACGGCCTAGGGCTGAAACGGAAAACTGCGGCATGTCGATTCATTGGCTGAGAGCAGCACTGTTGCTGGTCCTGCTCAGCTCGTTTAGCGGAGCGCAGCCCCGAGCCGAACAGGCATCGAAGCAGGACCTGCAGGCGTTGAAGGGGGTCGTCTATATGGTGGGATTGGCCAGTGGAGCGGCCCTGCTGGTCTCGCTGGGGCTACTCGTTGCGCGGTGGCGGATTGGGACGGTGCGGGCGCGGCGCTTTGTCTTGCGCGGCGACGAGGGCCAACCAATCGCTCAATTGGTGCAAGGCCCCAATGGCAGCGGCGAGTTGGAATTGAGGGATGCCGACGGTGAACTCACCGCGGTGCTGGGCAGTGGACTCAAGTTGTGCGACCGAGCAGGACGGGTGCGGGCCGACTTGCGGCTGGAGAGCGATAAGGCCCCGCTGCTGGAACTCTACGACGAGCGGGGCGAAGTGCGGGCGGGCTTTTCACTGAGCGAGGACGGGGCCGGCAGTTTGGCCTTTTACGACGAGACCGGGCGGCCTCGCGCAGGTCTGGGCAGCGGCCACGCCGGCGCAATGCGGTTGAGTTTTTTCGATAAGCAAGGACGGATGCGGCTGCAAAGCGGCATCGAAGACGAAGAAGTGCCTTCGTTCAAGCTCTACGATGCCCAAGGCGAGGTGCGCGGTGCCTTGAGCGTGCGGGCCGATGGCATGACCTTGCTCGAAATGCGCGACCAAGACGGCCACACGCGCACCATTGTCGGCGTCCTAGAAGATGGGATTGCTTGGCTTGGGGTTCTCGATGAGGAACAGCGTTTCCGCGCGGGATTAGGTGCACCGACCGGCGGCAGCCCGAGGCTGGACTTCTACGACGAAGATGGGAAGACGCGGGCCTCTTTGCGCATCGACAACCAAGGCCGCTTTAAGACCGATCCAGACTCTTAATTTTGGGAGAACGTTGTGGATATCGCGGGGAAAAGTCTGGTCGCTCTCAGAGACCACTATCGGCATTACCTCTTTGAAGAATACCTGCCCTTTTGGGACAAATATGGTATCGACCACGAGTTGGGCGGATTTATCTGCGCTCTAGATCACGACGGAACTCTCGTAGAAGACAGCAAAAACATCTGGTATCAGGGGCGCGGTCTGTGGACCTACTCGTATCTGTACCAGCACTTTGGCGGGGAGGAACACTTGCAGGTGGCACGCAAGGCCCGCGACTTTCTCCTCGCGCATGGCCGAGACCAAGCCGGCGATTGGGTAACGGCGTTGGATCGGCGGGGGCGGGTCATCTCGCCGGCGACGAAGCGGGGCTACGAGGGTCTTTTCGTCGCCGAAGGGCTACAAGCCTACGCCCGGGCAACCGGCGACTCAGAGGCCCTCGAAACGGCCATCGCCAGCCTCTGGCGCTCGGTTGATCTTTTTGACGATCCCCAGCGCTTCGCAGAGGAAAGTTACATCCCGCACAACTATCCAGGGATGCGGATACTGGGCAACCACATGGTTCTCGTGTTGGTTCTGACCCAGCTACTCGAGCAGGTTGCCGACCCCAAGTTGGAAGCGCTCTCCGACCGAATCGTCGATGCGATTGTCCATCGCTTCTGGCATCCCGAGTACCGCCTGATGAACGAGGCACTAGACCACGATTACAGACGGCCCGACGATCCCAATGAGGACTTTATCTACTTGGGCCACGCCATCGAGACGCTGTGGATGCTCCTGCCCGAGGCCATGCGCCGCAGAGATCGCGCGCTCTTCGATCTGGCCACCACGCGCTTCCGCCGCCATCTCGGAGTGGCTTGGGATGACGTTTATGGCGGGCTTTTCCGCGCGATGCACGTACACGGCACCTATACCTTCGACAAGGTGCTCTGGTTGCAGGAAGAGGCCCTGATCGGCTGTCTGATTCTGTTGGAACACGCAGGACTGGAGTGGGCCGGGGAGTGGTTTGGACGAGTTTTCGATTACGTAGAAGAGCGGTTTTCGCTCAAGCAGTACGGACATCCATTGTATTTGTATGGCGGGGACCGCAAGGTGAATTATATCGACCACGTCTCCCGTAAAGAGCACTACCACCATCCGCGGTGCGTGATGCGGAACTTACTGGCGCTGGAGCGAATGATCGCGCGGGATGGTGCCGTATCGGATTTTTGGAGCGCAGAGGCGGGCTAAAGAAGCGCTCACAGCTCGTCGTACCGCGGCACTTGGTCGAGGAAGCCGCGATCGGCGACATAGCAGTAATGGACCAAGCCATTGGTGACCAAAAGACAGCGGGCCTGAACCACGCGGTTGTACGCGGCGATTTGGTCGAAGGTCTCCTGACTGATGGAGACCTCCGGCTCTTTGCACTCGGCCATTAGCACAGCACGGCCCGCGCGGTCGTGGACGATCACATCGGCGCGAAACCGCTTGCCGTGGAGGTCAACGCCTTTCTCAATGGCGATCAACCCGCGCGGGTAGCCCAAGTCCGAGATTAGGTACTGCACCAAGTGCTGCCGCACCCACTCCTCAGGCGTCAATCGCACGTACTTGCGGCGCAAGGGGTCGAGTATCTTGCACTTGCCTTCGATTTGGCGGATGTCAAAAGCTGCGGCCGGGAGGTTGAGGCGCTGCATGGGCATGGCTATTTGAGCAACAGCATTGTGGACTAATGCGACGCGGCCCTTCTGGCGACGCAATTTCGGTGGTTTGATGTCTAACGGTCGCGGCGGGCGTCTAAAAGAATTGCCGAGGTGAGAAAGTGTTTAGGGGCCGGTGGTCCTGGGTCCGGGCGGGCGCGGCTCTCGGCAATTATGCGCAGGCGCACAAAACCCTGGGCATCGAGTGGAACTTCCAGCGTCCATTCGGAACGGCCGGCCGGTCGAGAGCCCAGACACTCCAGCGCGGCGGGCGCGACATTTGGCTGCCACTGGCCAATC
>VXZF01000308.1 GCA_009845645.1 Gemmatimonadota bacterium
AAAAAGACCGCAAAGAACCGCCAGAAGAAACGGGCGAGTGCGCCGGGTGGGACCAGTCGCTGCGGTCCGCCCTTTTCCACGCGCCCCCGCAATACGCGCTCTGGTTGGCCGTAGGTGCGGATGAGGTTTTGCAAGAAGACGCGGTGGGCGTAGCCGGGCTGGTTGATGATGCCGTCTTGGAAGGGCGACGCGCTGGCCAAGACGAATAGCTGCCCCTGCCAAGGATCGTCCGGCTTGAGCAGGACCAGCAAATTTTGTTTGGGCACGGTCAGGCCGCCGGTTAAGTCGGCGTCGGTAAAAGGACCCGTGGGCAGGGGCAGGACGCGGGGGCTTTCGGTGGTGGTGCCGACGATTTCCGCGTGGAAGCCCTTGGCTTGGACGGCCCGTGGATCGACTTCGAGCGCGCTAGCAGCGACGAAATTAAGCCCGCCGCGACCTGGCGCGGCAAAGCTCTTCATATTGTAAAAAGCGGGCAGCACCCGGAGGTGAAAGGGCGCGACGATTTCGCCCATGTCGAGGATGACCGGCCCGGTGTTTTTATCGACGAGCAGGTCCGGCACCGGTCGGAGGCCAAAGGGCTGGAGCAGTTGTCCCCAAGCAGGCGGCGCGTGGTGTACCCAATAGGAAACTGCGTCCTCCTGTGGGGAGTAGCCGATCTGGTAGGTGCTGCCGGCGAGAATTGCACTGCGGCCGGATTCTAGGAAGGCAAGCAACTGCCGCACGTGCTCGGGCGTGGCGACTTCGGGCTGGATCCAGAACAGCACGTCGATTTCTGGGGGGATGGTGGGATTGCTATTGAGGTCTAGTTCGACGACTGGCCCGGCCTCGTTGAGAAAGGCCGCCAAAAGCTGGAAGGGCGGCGGTGCCGAGACGCCAAAGGTTGGTTGCGGCGGCGCTCGTCCGGCCTGTAGTTGGGCTATGACGTACTCTTCTAGATAAGGTAGATGCTCTGGCTCGATGCTTTGGACGAGCACTTCGGGTGCGTTGGCGCGCGCTATTACCAGCGAGGACCAGATTTTTTGCTCGGAATGCTCGTCGTGCAATACCCGCCGCACGCTGAAGGAGGAGGCCTTTTTGCTAGCTGCATAACCGATGCCAGCGCGTCCGCTTTGGTCTGGGTCGATGACTCGATAGTCGATGCGGTTGGGCGCTTGGTCGCGCAGAGCTGACAGGAGTCGGCGGACTTGGGGCTCGAGTTCTTTGAGGTGCGCCGGCATGTTTTCGCGGGCGGTGGCAAAGTAGGTAATGGAGAGCGGAGTTTCTAAGGAGCGGAGGTAGCGCTCGGTCGCCGGCGCGAGCGTGGCGATGTCGTCCCCCGCTAGGTCTAGGGTCCAACTTCCCGTCAGGTTCAGGAGGCGGCTGGCGTACGCGACGATGCCCAACAGGAGCGCGAAAGCCAGCGCAATTTGGAGCAAGAAGTGCCGCTTCAATACTTGGATCTCTGGAGGCTGAGATAGTTCATGGAGACGAAAAAGCCGCTCATCAAGGCGAAGTACAGCAGGTCGGCGAGGGCGATTACGCCGTGGCCAAAAGCCTCGTAGTGAGGCAGGACCGATATGGTTTCGTACAGCCACGTGCCCGGCTGATAGGCTGGCGCGAGTCCGTCGAGGACCTCTACTACTTTTTCGTGACCGCTGAGCACGAAGAAGAAGCCGAAGAGCGCGGCGAGCACAAAAGCCACGATCTGGTCGCGGGTCAGACCGGAGGCAAACAGGCCGAAGGACAGGAAGAAAGCACCCAACAGCAACGCGCCGAGATAGCTGGCGCAGATGCGTCCGAGATCGGGGTCGCCGAGGAAGAGGAGCATTAGCACGATGGGCAGGCTACCGGCGAGGACGATGGCGTAGAAGCACAGGGCCGCGAGATACTTGCCTAGCACGACCTGCAAGGAGTGCAGTGGCAGGGTCATCAGCAGCTCAAAGGTGTGCTGGGCATGTTCTTCGGCCCAGGCCCGCATGGTAATGGCTGGGACGAAGGGGATCAGCAGGAAGGGCAGGGCGGTGAAGTACGGCCCCATATCTACTACTCCGTCGAGAAAAAAGGAGTTCATAAAGGTGGTGCAAGACAGCACCAAGAAGACCGCGGCGTACGCATAGGCTATGGGCGAGTCAAAGTACGACTCTAGCTCGCGGTCGAAGACAATGCGCGCGCCGCGCAGGCACTCGGCAGCAGACAGGCGTTGCGCGTCAGACATGGGCAGGGGTTGTGGTGCGGACTAGGTGGGCGAAGACCGCTTCGAGGCCGGCCCCGGGGATGTCGGCGTCTGCGGCCAACTGTTCGACGCGGCCATCGCCGAGCAAGCGCCCTTGGTGGATGATCAACACGCGGTCGGCAATGGCTTCGACGTCGCCGATGATGTGGGTGCTAAAGAGGATCGCCCGGTCTGGGCTGAGCGCGCGCAAGGTGTCGCGGAAGGCCAGTACCTGCAAGGGGTCGAAGCCGTGCGTTGGCTCGTCGAGGAGTAAGACTGGCGGATCGTGGACCATGGCGGTCGCTAGGCCGATGCGCTGGCGGAACCCGGTGGAGCACTCCTTGACGCGCTGGGTGAGCACGTCTTCGATCCCACAGAGTTCGACCGCGCGCGCTAGGCCCTGCTGCAAGGCGTCGCCTTTGAGTCCGCGAGCTCGGGCGATGAAGCGGAGGAATTTATCGACGCGCATTTCTTGGTAGAGCGGGGTGTCGCCCGATAAGTAGCCAATGCGGCGGCGCACGGCGAGCGGATGTTCCACCACGTCGAGTCCGTCGACGGAGATGGTGCCGGCCGTGGGGTGGATAAAGGTGGAGAGCATCTTGAGCATGGTGCTCTTGCCGGCACCATTGGGGCCGACGAAGCCGACGATCTCGCCTTGGTCAACGGCAAAGCTGACCTCGTCAACTGCGGTTAAAAAGCCATAGCGTCGGGTGACGGACTCTACTCGAATCATGTGCGAGTGCCGCTATTCCTTGAATACGCCGCAGCGGAGCATGGAAGCACCGAAGTAGGGATTGGCGATTTGGGGCTGGTCCTTCTGCACCCAATGGGCCCCTTTGTCGCCGTCGGCCATTGGGCAATACGCCAAGACGTAGCCCTCGGGGATTTGGCCCTTCCGCACTTCCTCGGACAGCGGCTTGAACGCAACGCGCACCGCAGTAATATCGGCACCGCTTGCGGCTTTTTCCGCTAAGGGCTTGAGCGTTGGGCTGGCGCTTTGCACCAAGTCTTGCAGTGCTTGTCGCGCTTGGTCTAGATCGTCGGCGGCCAAGGCTTCTTGGGCTGCGACGTAGTGGAGTAGTGCCGGAGGAGCTTGGTCGGACGAACCACAGGCCGCGATTGCGATGAGAAACAGAAAGGATAGATAGCGCATTGGGAATTCCTCCTCGCGAAAAAGGGTTATCAAAAATTGCGTTGAACCTGTATTTCGCGCAATCGGCACCGATGGATTCTCCGCGTCAAGGTCGGGCGCGCATTGGTCGGGAATCGTATATTTTTTTGCATAAAGGAGCAAAGATCGTGTCTGAAGCCGACCCCTATCCCGGTCCCAACGAGGAAGTACTCGAGGCGCAAGCTCGCGTCTGTACCGGGCCGCACCAGAGCCGTCCGCTGGGCAAAAAAGAGGGCGACCCAGATCCTAAGCAGATTCTTGAACTGATTTTCGCCTCGCTCAAGGGGGACTTACCTCGCGCAGAGCAGGTTTCCCCAGCCCAGATGGGCGCGTTTTTCGCGGCGATGTCCATTCGCCGTACCTTCGGCGCGCAGACCGGTTGGAGCGCGGCAGAGGTTGAGGCGTTTGACCGCCATGGGGATGCGCTCGGTAAGATGCCCGAGGATTTGCGCTTTCTGATAGGGATGGCACCGGATTTTGTCGGTAGCGACGCGGGCGAAACGCGGGTGGTTGAAGCACTGCGTCCGATTTTGCAGGGCGGACATTTGTGCTACGAGGAAGTTCGCGGTGCGCTCGAGACTATGCTAGCGGGCGCAGTGCGCCCTTCGCTGATGGCCGCGTTCTTGATCGGTCAGCGGATGAACATCGAAAATGAGGAAGAAGTGAGCGCTCATCTCGACGCCGTACGCCGCCCAGAAGAAGCGCTGCGGGTCCAAGTCGATTCGCTGCTGCATTTTGGCCAGCCTTTTGACGGCGCAGCGCGCTATTTTCGCCCGACGCTTTTCGTCGCTGCTGTGCGCGCGGCCTTGGGCCGGGCTACCGTGCTGCACGGCGTCGCCGAGATGCCGCCCAAGCGCGGAGTTACCGAGGAAGGGGTGCTAGCGGCCTTGGGCGCGCGGGTTGATCTGTCGCTGGCGGAGGCAGCCCGTTGCATCGAAGATCTGGCCATTGGGTTCGCGTATGTGAGCCAGCGCGAGTACGCTCCCCGCGCGTACGCGTTACGCCATTTGCGCACCCACATCGCCAAGCGCCCGCCCTGGGCTACTACCGAGAAGGCGCAGCAGTTGTTTGCTGGCACGGCTTGGAACGGCATGATCGCGGGCTTTTACCACACCGGCTACGAGGACAAGCTATTGGGGTTGATGGAGGCGCGCGGGTTGGACGCGGGGCTGGTGATCAAGGGCGAGGAGGGGAGCAGCCATTACGGCTTGCGATTGGGAAAGCCTTCGGACGCTCGGCGCAAGGCCATCAATTACGTGCAGGGATTCCGACGCGTCGGTGGTGTACTGACGACGGTTGCCTGCGACGTGGACCCGGAGGAGTACGGCTTTCGCTACGAGCAAAGCCCGCGTCCTGCGGAAGTGAGTGCGCGGGCTTTTGCCGCGATGGGACTGGCGGCACTCAAGGGCGAACGGGGGCCTGTTTACGACCGCATAGTACTCAACGCCGGCCTGACCGACTACTATCTGGGTCTAAGTGCGAGTGCGGAAGCGGGGTTGGCCGAAGCGCGGGAGGCGATGGATAGCGGCGAGGCACTGGCGCATCTGGAGCGCTACATCAGCCGGTCGCAGGCGGCCAGATAGTCGCGTCGATCTGCCCGGTATCCAAATAGACGCGGATTGTGCTAGCCGAGCGGCGGATGGCGTCCATGATCGGCTCGGAATAGGCGGCGAAGGCTGCGGGCGCAATTTCCCGTGGCCTCGTTTCGTTTGGTGATTCCCTGTAGCGGGCTTGGCCTTGGATTGACGCGACTCGTCCGCAGACTAAGGCGGCGAAATCATCGAGCCCGACTTCGATAAAGGCTCCTACTTCTTCGTTGAATACGGTTTCTCCCAGCAAGATAGGCCGCGTGCAGAGATAGAAAAACTGCATAGCGGAGCGCCCTGTGTCTTGGAGCGGTTGCTGTCCTAGGAAGACCAACTCGGCGGGTGTTAGTGCGATGCCGACCTCTTCGGCGAATTCGCGGTGCGCAGCTGCCGCAGGCGTTTCTCCGGCCCGGATGTGGCCGCCGGCTGGAGCGTCGAGGCTGCCGAGATAGGGGTCGCCGGGGCGCGAGCGGGTCTGCAATAGGGTGCGGGCGACGCCGGAGGACGTGCGCCAAGCCGCCCAGACGAAGACCAAGCCGACGCGGTCGCCGTCGCGGTAGGCGGCAGTACGTTCCTTGGCACCGATGGATTGTCCTTGGCCATTGAAAAGCGCGATAAGTTCGTCGGGCATGAAGCAGGCTACAGAAACACGGCGATAAACTGCAAGGCAAACGCGCCGACTGTGGCCAGCAGGCACAAACCACCGGCCAGATAGGCTCCCAAGCCCTCGCGCTCGGAACTGCGGCTGAACACATACGCCGCCGCATAGCCGCCGACGAAGCCGCCGCCGTGCGCCCAGTTATCGACGCCGGGCATGATAAAGCCCATGACGAAAAGCAAGACCGCCCACTGGAGAAATTGCCGGGTAAAAAGCTGAGAACCGGCGCGCCGACCGTAGGCAATGGCTGCGGCCAAGAGGCCGAAGATTGAGCCGGAGGCCCCCAGCGTGAGTTCGTGGCCCGCTAGGGTTGAGGCTATAAAGCCAGTGATGCCAGCGATCGTGAAGATCGCAAAGAGGCGGAAGGGGCCGAAGAGTTCTTCTACGACCGGACCAAGCTGGCGCACCCACATCATGTTGAAGAAGATGTGCAGCAGGCCGCCGTGCAGGTAGATGGCCGTAATCGGCGTCCACCAGAATTTGTAGGCGAAAATGGGTACGGTGCCGGTGACGCCGAGTTTGAAGCTGGCTTGGATGCTGGGCGCGAGAATCTGCATCAGGCCCTGCGTCTGGAAAATCGCCGATGGATCCAGAGCCAAC